>CAJTVH010000009.1 GCA_910579745.1 uncultured Clostridia bacterium
ATGAAGATAACGATAACGATTCGGGGAAGTGATACACATCCTTTGAATGGTTATTATTTTCGGGAGGAAAGAAGATGCAGGAATCACAACAGATCATCAGAACCGAATATTCGGAGGTAATGAAAAAATCATATATAGATTATGCTATGAGCGTTATCATCGCGAGGGCGCTGCCGGATGTGCGGGACGGCCTTAAGCCTGTGCAGCGGCGTACGCTTTATGATATGCATGAGCTTGGTATCCGGTATGATAAGCCTTACCGAAAATGTGCACGTATCGTGGGCGATACGATGGGTAAGTATCACCCTCACGGCGACGCTGCCATTTATGACGCTCTTGTTAGGCTGGCTCAGAATTTTTCGATGCGATATCCTCTTGTGGACGGTCATGGAAATTTTGGAAATATAGACGGGTATCCGGCGGCGGCGCAGAGGTATACGGAGGCTAGAATGAGCCGTATTTCCCTTGAGATGCTCGCTGACATTGACAAAAATACTGTCAATCTTATAGATACATACGACGGGGAGACAAAAGAACCGGAGGTTCTTCCATCAAGATTTCCGAATCTTTTGGTAAACGGTTCATCCGGTATTGCCGTAGGTATGGCTACGAATATACCTCCCCATAATTTGACGGAGGTTATAGACGGTATTATAAAAATAATTGACAACCGTATTTTAGAGGGAAAAGACACGGATATAGACGAGATTACCTCAATTATTAAAGGTCCTGATTTTCCGACGGGGGCTACTATTTTAGGCAAAAACGGTATATTAAGCGCCTACAGAACGGGAAGGGGCAAAATAAATATCCGCTCTGAGGCGGAGATTGAAACTCTTCAAAACGGCAGGGAAAGAATCATAATAACAGAAATTCCTTATCAGGTAAATAAATCCCGTATGATTGAGAAAATAGCCGAGCTTGTTAAAGACAAAAAGGTGGAAGGAATATCAAGCCTTAACGACGAGACAAGCAGAGAGGGCATCAGAGTTGTTATTGAGTGTAAGAGAGAGGCAAACGCCACTGTTATTTTAAATCAGCTTTACAAATATTCCTCACTTCAGGAATCTTACACAATTAATTTTCTAGCAATTGTAAACGGCGAGCCTAAAATACTCAATCTTAAAGATATGCTTATTTATTATATCGAGCATCAGGAAGAAGTCGTTACGAGGAGAACAAAATTTGATTTGGACAAAGCGCTTAAAAGAGCTCATATTGTTGAGGGATTTTTAAAAGCTTTAGACCATATTGACGAGGTTATAAATATAATAAGGAGCTCTCAGACGACAGGCGAGGCGAAAGAGAGGTTAAAAGACAGATTTGACTTTACGGAGGCTCAGGTTACCGCTATTGTTGAGATGAGGTTAAGAAGTCTTACGGGTCTTGAGAGAGAGAAACTTGAAAACGAGTATTCGGAGCTTATGGAGTTTATCGCTGAGATGAGAGCGATTCTTTCAGATAAAAACAGGCTTTTTCAAGTTATAAAAGATGAGCTTTTGGTCATAAGAAAGAGATACGGAGATGATAGAAAAACTAAAATTATTCATGATTTTGGCGAGATTGACATGGAAGACCTTATCGAGGATGAAATGAGTGTTGTTACTCTTACAAGACTTAATTATATAAAACGAATACCCCTTGACACTTATAAGAGTCAAAACAGAGGCGGTAAGGGAATAATAGGGATGCAGACCAGAGACGAGGACCTTGTTAAAAATATTTTTCTCTCAAGCAATCACGATTATATATTCTTATTTACCAGCAAGGGAAAGGTTTATAAAATAAAAACATATGAAATACCTGAAGCGGGAAGAACGGCTAAAGGAACGCCTATTATTAATCTGCTTAACTTATTGTCGGATGAGAAGATAAGCGCTGTTATTCCTATAAGGGAATTTAATTTTAACTCTGAGAGCGCCGACGTTTCGGAAGAGGATTACGATCTTTCGGAAGATTTGGCGGGCGTTGACGGAACGGGCAGCGGAGACTATCTTGTTATGACTACGAAAAAAGGCATAATCAAGAAAGTTGAAACAGAGAAATTCTCAAATATAAGAACATCGGGTCTTATCGCCCTCAATCTTAAAGACGGCGACGAGCTTATCTCAGTGAAAAGAACCGATGGAAAAGGTCTTATTTTTATAGCGACGAAATTTGGAATGACTATCAAATTTGATGAGAAAGACGTCAGGGCTATGGGAAGAACCGCTTCAGGAGTTCACGCTATAAAACTTAGAGACGGCGACGAGGTTATCGCTTCAGAGATTGTGAGCGACGGTTATAAAATGCTTATCGTTTCGGAAAAAGGTTTCGGAAAATGTACAAGCGCCGACGAGTTTAGACTGCAGTCAAGAGGCGGGTTTGGTACGAAAGGTTATAAAATTACAGAGAAGACGGGAAATCTTGTCGGCGTAAGCATGGTAAACGACAATGAGGAGCTTATGATGATTACAAGTGACGGTGTTGTTATCAGAATAAGAGTTAAGGACATTTCCAATTCAGGCAGAGTAACCCAGGGGGTTAAGCTTATTAACGTAGGTGAGAATGTTAAGGTTATGAGCATAGCCAAAATTGAGGAGGAAAGTCTGGAGCCGGAGGACTCTGAAGAAGCTTTCGTGGAAGTTTCGGACGAAAATGAATGAAGCGAAAATTTTTGAGTGATTTTATTTTGTCCGCGGCCTGAGGGGTTTTAAGGCATATAGTCTTAAAACCCTTTTATATACACATAAGATGGGGGGGTAACAGGATACTTTCCGCATGATTACGAGGACTCTTATAGTGGTGAGAAAGCCGATTTACCCAAAGAAAAACTTTTATGGGGTTTACGTTTAATTACATTTCAAAAATATTACAATTACATTTCAAAAATATAACAATTTTAAAAATAATTAAAAAAATAATCTTTTTTTTCTTGTTTATACTTGACTTGTTTTTTGTTATCTAATATAATGGAAACAGTGCTTGGACATAAATAAAATTTATTTATCGGACAAAAGTCAGTTTATGATGTCTGAAAGACGAATGATAGCAAGTTTATGTTCAAAATATATTTTATTTTTAATTCAGAAAAAGAGGGAGGCGTGTTGAAGTGAAAATGACATTTCAGCCAAAGAAAAGACAGAGAAGCAAAGTTCACGGTTTCAGAAAAAGAATGAGTACCAAAAACGGCAGAAAGGTTTTGCTCAGAAGACGCAGAAAAGGCAGAAAGGTTTTATCCGCTTAATTTAAAAGTTATTTAAATTTGTAATTTTTTATTAAACTTTAAATTGGTTCTTGTTATAAAATATAATAAATAATAAGGACTTAAATCAAAGATAAAATAAGTTTTTATGGTTAAAGAGAAAGGAGTTTTACTCCTTTCTCTGCCGTTAAAATCGGCGCCTTTTGTTTATCGTTATTGGTTTATAAAAATTTGGGCCGCTTTTTGTGGCCTTTTATTCTTAATATAAGGATTGAATGGTTTTGATTTTTACGGAGTCTTTAAAAAAAAATTATCAGTTCAAATTTGTTTATAACAGAGGAAAATCTATCGCCAACAAATATTTGGTTATGTACGTTTTAAAAAACGGAAAAGATTTCAACAGACTTGGTCTCTCAGTGAGTAAAAAGGTTGGTATAAGCGTCGTAAGGAGCAGAGTTACAAGACTTATAAGAGAGAGTTACAGATTATCGGAGGAAAATGTCAGACGAGGTTTTGACATTATTGTAATTGCCAGAAACTCATGCGCGGACGCTTCTTTTGATTGTATAAGCAAATCTCTCGGTCATTTAATTAGAAAGCACAATTTAGAAGACCGTTAAATTATAAAATTGATGTTATTATATTCAGAGGCGTTTATATGAAGGATATTTGTTTATTTGTTATAAAATTTTACAGAAAGTTTATATCACCTCTTAAAAGACCTTGCTGCCGGTTTTATCCGACATGCTCAAGTTACGCCTATGAGGCTTATTCAAAATATGGTTTTTTTAAAGGTACTTATCTTACGGTATGGAGAGTTTTGAGATGCAACCCTTTTTGCAAGGGCGGTTATGACCCTGTGCCGTAAAATTTTATGATGATATCATTTTTATAGTGTTTCGAGAAATTTTTAGCGCGAACGAATAAAAGAGTTTATTAATATATCAATTTTTATAATTTGTTTGTTCATTATTTTATTAGTTCGTCATAAGTATTTAATGGTTAATTTAGGACAGGTGAAACATAAAGATTAGAGTTATTTATTTTTTATATAAATTTAACTTCAGTAAGTTTTAAGGTTGTTATGAAATTTTTGGACAAACTTTATATAATTTTGAGATAAAAAGTTTGTATATATTCGGTAAGTTTTAATCATTGCCACAGACGGTTTGAAAACTATGATAAAACCTTGTAGGGGGAGGGTGAATAAACTCATTATTAAATATTAATGGTTTTGAGTTTATGTCAATGTTTTGAGAATTTTATCCGAAATTATAGAATTTATTAATTCTCTGTTTTTACACAGATTTTACTTGGGAGGTATTTTATTTTGATTTGCGTAAGCTCTTTTATTACTTTTTTAACCAATGTGATACCCGACGAGCCTGGATTTATTGTAGGTCCTATTTCATGGGTATTAGGTGTTATTTTAAATTTTGTTTTTAACGTTGTTTATTTTATAACAGAAAATTTCTCTCTCGGAATTACTATTATAGTGGTGACGATTATAGCGAGAGTTCTTATGCTTCCACTTTCTTTTAAGCAGCAGAAGTCTATGGTCGTTATGAGAAAAATTCAGCCTGAGATTAAAAAAATTCAGGATAAATATAAAGACGATATGGCCGACCCGGAAGTTAAAAGGAAGATGAATACGGAAATGCAGAAGCTGTATTCTCAAAATAATTATAATCCTTTAAGCGGTTGTTTGCCTTTATTAATTCAGCTTCCTATATTTATCGCGTTATATTATATAATGCAGAACTCTTACGCTTTTATTGATACTATAAATGATTCTTACATGGAAATCAGCAATGTCATAGTACAGGAAGTAAGCGAGGACAAGGAAAGCGGATCAAAGCTTTTAGAGCAAAGAGAAGAAGTTTTAAAAATCAAACAGAAAAACGAGGGGGAGCGAAGCGACAGGGAAAAAGAGCTTATCTCCAATTATGATTCAAATAAATTTATTTTTTGGTATGAGTTTTCTAAAAATGACATTTATCCAATGATTCCGGAGGATATGAAAAATCCTGAGCCGGACAGCGGCGACGAGGAGTTTAACACATTAAAGCCTGAACATATGGTAAAAGCTTTTGACAAATTAAGCTCGTCTCAATGGAAAAAAATAAACGATGTTTTCAAAAATGACAAAATTGAGGAAAATCTTATTAAAAAAGAGAATATTGAGTATTTCGGACCAGGGATTAATCTTACGGAAGTAGCCGGAATAGGTTTTCCGGGGGTTATTATAACTCTTTTATCAGGTATTACCACTTTTCTCTCAAGCTGGCTTATGACACGCAAAAACAAGGATATGGGAGGGGCCGCCGCCTCACAGCAGAAGATTATGATGATTACCATGCCTCTTATTATGGCGTGGATTACTTCGGGGCTTCCATGCGGTGTTGGTCTTTACTGGATTACGTCCAATATTTTTATGATCGCTCAGCAGCAGATCTTAAATAAATATTATGAAAATAAGCTTAGCCTGGAAGAGGACAAATTAAACAAGGTTATCGACGAGAATCCTAAAAGTAAAAACGGAAAAAATCGGAAAAGCAAGAGGTGATTTTTATGAAAAGCGTTGAAGTTATAGGAAAAACAAAGGAAGAGGCTATTAGCGGCGCGTTATCGCGGCTTGACGCTGTTATCGACGATGTTTTGGTGGAGGTTATTGAGGAAGGCTCAAGAGGTTTTTTAGGAATAGGAAGCAAGCCTTTTAAAGTTAAAGTTACTAAAAAGACGAATCCGGTTAAAGTAGCGAAAGATTTTTTAAGAGAGATTTTTGTGGCTATAGAATTAAGTGTAGACGTTAAGTGCGACTTTCTTGACGAGAAGAATCTGGAGATTAATTTAAGCGGGGAAAATATGGGCGTCATTATTGGAAAAAGAGGACAGACTCTTGACGCTCTTCAATATCTCACAAGCATTATTGTGAACAAAAATGATGACAAATTTGTAAATGTAACTATGAACACAGAGTTTTATAGGGAGAAAAGAAAAGAAACTCTTGAGAATCTCGCTATGAGTCTAGCCAGAAAAGCGAAACATCTCAGAAAAGATATTGTACTTGAGCCTATGAACTCAAGCGAGAGAAGGATTATACACTCTACTTTGCAGAACGACAAATATGTAACTACACACAGCGAGGGGGAGGGTATATACAGATATATTATTATTTCACCAAAAGAGGAGTACAGAAACAGTTATAGCGGTGAATATAAAAAGAGTTATGGAGGAGGATACAGAGGAGGTTATAAAGAGGGACGGAAAGAAGGATATAAAGAAAGCTATAGCGGAAAATATGATTATAAAAGCGGATATAAAAGTTATAAAACTTACAGTAATAAAGGTTATAAATCGGATTATTTCAAGGATGATTATAAAAGCGACGATGATTCTGGGACAGCAACGGACGTGGATTATGAAATAGAATAAAAATTAGAAGAGGATTTTGAGAAATGAGAGGATTCTTATAACTATTCTCATTTATAAAAATGATTTTTCAAAAAAAGGCAAAGAGTTACGCTGAACGTCAGTTTAAAAGACAGGTAAAAATTTACATACTTAAATTTTTATTTATAGATTAACGGCGTTTGGTATCGGATGTGTTTAATGAAAATACGTCGGGGCAGCTTTAGCTTTTAATTTGGAAAATCATTTTTTATAACCTATGGCGTATCTGAAAACTATCATAAGCTATCAGTTATATACGCGAAATAACCAAAAAATTATTAAAAAATAAACGAAAACGGTTTAATTAAACAGAAAAGCCTTTCTATTTCGTTTTATTTTTTATAATTTTTCGTGCGTATTTTAGTTTTCAGATACGCTCTAAGCAAAACAATATAATTTTTTTGAAATTATGTAATTACGTAAATTCTATAAGGAAAAAGTATTTCACTCAAAATTTTAGCAAGAAGTATTTTGTTTTTTAAACGCGGAAAGCTTGAAGAAATTTTGAGTAAAATATTTTTTTTAACTTTAATTGAATTGCTGTAATAAAAGAATAAACGGGCAAATTTTAATAAAGTCTGATATATCAAGGCATTCTTTTTATTGTTTCGCTTTAAAAATTTAGCGAATAGCTATAATATTTACAGATATTTCAGTATAGATGAAGGCAAAAAAATATTTTATTTGAAATTTTCAGATTACAGTAATATTATTAACGCTTTAGTTGTTTAAACAAGCAAACACATTTCGCTAAAATCTAAATGTTACGCGTCTATAAAATATTTTTTGTCAGATTAAATGGGAATTGATGTAAAGAGAGAGAGATTAGTATTATTTGAATTGTGGGGTTATAATATGAAATTTGATTTTGACGATACAGCGGCGGCTATTTCCACTCCTGTTGGAAAAGGGGGAATTTCCATAGTGAGGATGAGCGGGAAAGAATCTCTTTTAATTTTGGAAAAGGTTTTTAAACCGGCGGGAAATAAAAAAGTCTCGGAAATAGAAAGTCACACGGTTACTTACGGACATATTTTTAACGGTGATAAAAATATCGACGAGGTTCTTGTAATAGTTATGCTTGCTCCCAGAACATATACAAGGGAAGATGTTGTGGAGATAAACTGTCACGGTGGGATAAAGGTCGTTAAATCAATTCTTGATATATTGATAAAAAACGGCGCTCGTATGGCGCTGCCCGGTGAGTTTACTAAACGGGCTTTTTTAAACGGAAGAATTGATTTATCTCAGGCGGAGGCGGTTATCGACCTTATTAACGCGAAAACAGAACTTTCGGAAAGAGCTTCTTTAAATCGTCTTGAGGGAAGGCTATCCAAGAAAATAAATGAGCTTAGGGAAAAAATTTTAACTATGACGGCTCACATTGAGGTAAATATTGATTATCCTGAGCATGAGGACGAGGAATTTTCTTATAATATGGTTTTTGAGAAGACATCTGAAATTTTGAGAGAAGTCAATCATCTTATTGAGACGTCGGACATGGGCAGAATTATAAACGAGGGTGTAAAGACAGTTATACTCGGCAAGCCCAATGTTGGTAAAAGTTCTCTTATGAATTGTCTTCTTGACGAGGAAAGGGCCATTGTTACCGACATACCTGGAACTACAAGGGACGCTTTGGAGGAAAACATAAATATAAGAGGAATTTCACTTAATGTTATAGACACGGCGGGAATAAGAGTTACTGACGACATTATCGAGAAGATAGGAGTTGAGAAATCGAAAATATACGCTAGAAACGCCGATTTTATATTTTTTGTGGTTGACGGTTCTGAAGAATTAAGTTATGAGGATTTAGAGATTTTAAATTTTATAAAGAAATTTAATAAAAAAACCATTATTATTTTAAATAAATCAGACCTTGAGCAAAAACTTGATTTTGACGAACTTTTAGAATATATTGATGAGAATTATGTTTTGTCAATTTCCGCTAAAGATGGAATAGGCATAGACAAACTTTTTGACAAAATAAAAGAACTTTTTTTAGCGGGGGAAATTGACATAAATGACGAGGTAATGATTTCCAACGAGAGGAACAAAGTCTCTCTTATAAACGCCAAACAAAGCCTTGAGAATGTTATTGAGACGGTTAAAAACAAAATGCCGCAAGATTTTTTTTCAATGGATTTAACAGACGCTTATTCTTATTTAGGAGAAATTATTGGGGAATCTATAGGCGAGGATGTTATTGACAAAATATTTTCGGAGTTTTGTCTCGGAAAATAGAGAGGGTGATAAAAGTTTGAGAACGAGTTTTTCCCGACGGATATTATATTATGAAAGGTTGTGCCATTATGAGATATGACGCTCAAAAGGCGGACGTTATTGTTGTGGGAGGAGGCCACGCCGGATGTGAGGCGGCACTGGCGGCGGCTAGAATGGGCCTTAAGACTATTCTTTTCGCTATAAATCTTGACAGTATCGCCATGATGCCCTGCAACCCCAATATCGGCGGAAGCTCAAAGGGGCATTTAGTCAGGGAAATTGACGCTTTAGGCGGAGAAATGGGGAAAAATATAGACAAAACTTATATTCAAACCCGTATGCTTAACAGAGGAAAAGGCCCCGCCGTTTATTCTTTAAGAGCTCAGGCGGATAAATCAAGGTATCATACAGAGATGAAAAAAACCTTGGAGAATACCGATAACCTTATTATCAAACAGGGCGAGGTTATTGAGATTTTAACGGAAGGCGGAAAGGTCACGGGAGTTGTTTCCGAGTCGGGGGCGGTTTACGGATGCGGGGCTATTGTCCTTTGTATGGGTACTTATATTAAGTCCCGATGTCTTTACGGAGACACTATTATTAATAGCGGGCCAAACGGTTTGCGAAACTCAACAAAATTAAGCGAAAGTCTTAAAAATTTAGGCATAAAGATATTTAGGTTTAAAACGGGAACGCCAGCAAGAGTTGATAAAAGAACGATAGATTTTTCAAAAATGTCTGTTCAGGAGGGAGATTCTCAAATTGTGCCTTTTTCTTTTGAGAACTTGGAAAAAGATATTAAGAGAGAGCAAATTCCCTGTTATCTTACTTATACTAATGAGGAAACGCACAATATTATAAAAAATAATTTAGACAGGTCTCCTTTATATGGAGGAGTAATTGACGGCACGGGGCCGAGGTATTGTCCATCTATCGAAGATAAAGTAGTTAGATTTTCCGATAAGGAAAGACATCAGATTTTTGTTGAGCCTGAGGGCGAGGATACGAACGAGATGTATATACAGGGAATGAGCACGTCTTTGCCGGAAGATGTTCAAGTGGCTATGTATCGCACGGTGCCTGGACTTGAGAACTGTCAAATTACAAGAGCCGCGTACGCTATTGAATATGACTGTATTGACGCCACTCAGCTTAAATTAAGTCTTGAGTTTAAAAATATCAAAGGACTTTTCAGCGCTGGTCAATTTAACGGAACATCAGGTTATGAGGAAGCCGCAGCCCAAGGGATTATCGGCGGTATTAACGCAGCTTTGTTTATTAAGGGAGAGGAACCTCTTATTCTTGACCGTTCAGACGCTTATATAGGCGTGCTTATCGACGATATAGTGACTAAAGGAAGCAGGGAACCTTATCGTATGATGACGTCAAGGGCCGAATACCGTCTTATTTTAAGACAGGATAACGCTGATTTAAGACTTACTGAAAAAGGATATGGCGCGGGACTCATATCAGAGGAAAGATATAGAAAATTTTTAGAGAAGAAAGTTTTAATTGAGAAAGAGATAGAGAGGGTTATTAATGTGAATGTTCCGCCGTCAGAGGATGTGAACTCTTTTATTGAGAAGAGAGGAGGGTCTCTCCTTTCCACGGGAGCTAAACTTTCAGAGCTTATTAAGAGGCCTGAGCTTAATTATGAGGATTTGGCTTTTACTGATGTGAACAGACCTGTTCTTCCGAACGACGTTAAAGAACAAGTGAATATTCAGATTAAATACGAGGGATATATTAAACGTCAGCTTATGCAAGTTGAGCAATATAAAAAAATGGAGACAAAAGTTTTATCTCCTGATATTGATTATTTTTCAATGAAAGGACTCAGAATTGAAGCGCAGCAGAAGCTAAGTCAGATAAAACCGCATAATGTCGGTCAAGCTTCAAGAATCTCAGGAGTTTCTCCCGCTGATATAAGCGTGCTTCTTGTTAATCTTGAGGCGATGAGGGAATAAAAGTTTTTATAGTGAGTCAATAAAATAATAAACAGATGAGTTCTAAAAAAAATTAATGTGTTAAAGAATTTTTTATTAGAGCGTATCTGAAAACTAAAATATTCATAAAAATTTAAAAAACAAAACTAAACCGTTTTCATTTTATTTTCACAGTTTTTTGGATAGTTTAGATTTATAAAGCTGTACAAATTTTTTGTATAATTGAGGTTTTACACAATTTTAACAATATCCGTGAGTTTTCAGATACGCTATAGTTAGCGTTAAAAATGTCTCCAATCGCTATAAGAAAGGATAGTTTTTTCTTATAGAGTTTAGGTCAATTTTTTTAAAAGCTGGTCAGTATTATGAAATCTTACTTAGCGCATATTGGGTAAGAGAGCAAAGTTTAAATTTAAAATTATTATTATGGATTTTTATAGTATTAACAAAATTTTTATGGAAAGAATATATTATATTTGGGGGTATTTTTTAAGAGGAGGCGTTTTTTTGAAAAAGAAAAATTTTTTTGTTCCTTGGCAAAATGATTTTTGTTTTGGGGAGAGGACTGTTTTACTTAAATTAAAGCACAATTATAAGCAGCATCAGTTTTATTTTAATTTTGACAGTCATCCTTATATCAGTCTTGTAAACGATAATACGGCGCCTAAGTCTTTTATTAACGCTATTATAAACAATGATTTTGACGGAGCTATGTCATATATAAGTCGTTTCAGTATTTTTGTGGATTTTGAGAATATTAAAAAAATTTTTGACGGGATTAAGTCTTATAATTATATTCCTGTTTCTTATAAAAAAGCTTCTTATTTTAAAGGTGAAAAGGTAAACTCTATTTTTATATCAGACAAAGATAAAAAATTGATTTTGCATTTTTATATGATTAACGAACCTGATTTTTTCAGCAAATGGAAAATTTATCGAATAGAAGAGGAAAGTGTAAGATCTAATTTGGAAAGGAAAAAAATATGGATAAAATTTTAGCGGAGGCTTGTCTGAAGCTTGGAGTAGCAATTAACGGCGGACAAATTTCTCAATTTTTAAAATATATGGAGTTATTGATTTCGTGGAATGAAAAAATAAATCTTACGGCTATTACTGAGCCTGAAGAGATTTTGCTCAAACATTTTGCCGATTCAGTTTCTCTGATACCATTTACCGACGTTAAGAATAAAAATATTATAGACGTTGGAACAGGGGCGGGATTTCCCGGGATTCCCGTTAAAATTGCCGAGCCTTCCGCCAAAGTTACCTTGATTGACTCGCTTAATAAACGAGTCAATTTTTTAAGGGAAGTAGTATCTGAAATTTCTCTTACGGATGTTGAGTGTATTCATTCAAGAGCAGAGGAGGGCGGGAAAAATCCTAAGCTTCGAGAGAGATTTGACGTGTGTGTATCAAGAGCTGTCGCTAATTTATCGGTTTTATCGGAGTATTGCCTGCCTTTTATAAAAGTGGGCGGTGTTTTTGTTTCTCTAAAGGGGCCTGACGCTCAGTCTGAGATTAATGAGGCTGAAAAAGTCATTGATATTTTAGGCGGAGAGATAAGTTTTGTGGAAAAAGTTGAAATTCCTTTTACTGACATTGTTCATTCTTTGGTTATGATAAAAAAAGTAAGACAAACTCCTGGTATATATCCCAGAAAGCCAGGCAAAATTTCTAAAAACCCTATCAAATGACAGGGTTTTTTGTTTTTGTTTGTCACATATAAAATATTCTGAAAGTTCTGAATTATTTTTTTTTATATTATTTATATGGTATAATATAGAAAATGTTTATAAAAACAGAAAAATTTTTCTTACTTTTATAGTTATGAAGATTTGAAATGAGGAAAATAAAGCGATACTGATCTATCATTAAAAAGTGTGTAAATTGATATAAAAACAAAGAAATATTTTATGGGTGAAGCTACGAAAAAAAATCAGTGTTTTCATATCTAAAGCCGGATTAACGCAAATTGAAAACTGTATGTGTTCTTTATGGTGTTCTTTCAGCAAAATATGTTTATGGACAAATATATAAAGAGTAAAGAGATATTCGTGATTCTAAAAATTTTGAGAAAAATGATTTTTTTGTTTATTATGTCTTCATATATTATTTCCATATTTTTTTAATGAGAATTTAGTATTAAAACGGTGTTTTAGTATTAGCTTTTTTCAAATTTACGGGCTATAATTAATATGGGGGTTTTTTAATGGAGAATATGACACTTGTCAGAAAAAACGAGATTGTACAGATTCCCGTTTATATGATTAAGCCTAATCCTTTTCAAGTCAGAGGTTTTTTTGACAGGGAATCGGTAAATAATTTGGCGGAGTCAATAAAGAGATATGGGGTTTTACAGCCTATTTGTGTTAGAAGACTTAATAAAGAGAGCTATGAGATTGTTTTTGGGGAAAGAAGATTTAAGGCTTGTAAGATTCTTAATATGTTTTACATACCGTGCATAGTTTCTGAGATTGGGGACAGAGACCGCGCGGTTATTTCTATGATAGAAAATATTCAGAGGGATAATATAGATTATTTTGAGACCGCGGATGGAATTTATGAGTTTATGAGAGACTATGGATATTCTACGGAGAAGATGGCTGACATTATCGGAAAAAAAGAGAAATTTATTATTGATAAAACGAGGCTTTTGAAACTTAAATATCAGTTTAGAAGGGATATTATTCAAAATAATTTATCTGAAAGTTACGCGGTGGCTTTAACAAGAATAAATGATGAGAAATTGCTTGATTTAATTTTAAAAGCTGTTATTAAATTTGATTTAAGTATAAAAATTACGGAGACGCTTATTGACTTGGTTCTAAAACGTACATATATAGGAGAAAAAATTGATGAGAAAGACATAGAAAATATAATTTTAAAAATTAACAGACCTTATAGAGACCAGAAAGTTAAAGTATATATTGATGATATTAAGATATTTACAAATTCTGTTCATCAAATTGTTGATACAATGAATAAATCAGGCATAAAAACGGAATGTGTTTTTAATGAGACAAATAATAATTTGGAGGTAATGATAAAAGTCGATAGAAGCTGAAAGAATGTGTATTTTTAAATTTGTTGACTATAATCCTGAGACAGTATAAAACTTTTTATATTAATTTACGTATTATAAAGTAGGTTATTTATAGCTGAACAATAATGATTCATTGCAAAAGAATTTTAAAAATAATAATCAGGCAGAATTTAATAAAATGATATGTATTAAGGAATTATTTTATTGTTTTCTATAAAAATTTCACAATTTATTATAATAAAATATATTTCTTATAATTAATATTAAATTCTATTTATTAGAGAGTATAATGAAAACTAAAATACGCGCGAAAAATTATAAAAAATAAAACGAGACAGAAAGGCTTTTCTGTTTAATTGAACCGTTTTCGTTTGTTTTTTAATAATTTTTTGGATATTTAGTGATATAACTGATAGCTTATGATAGTTTTCAGATATGCCCTAGTTCAAGCGTGTGGAAAATAAGGTTGTAATTAAAAATTTAGTTAAGTTTAAGCGAAGAGGAAAACAAATCTTTCGATAGGGTGAATATGTTTGTTTTTTATATTAGATTTTTTTTAATGCAGTGAGTTTTGTTTGCCGATTTTTAATTTATAGTTTTTGTTTATTAAAATTTTTTGCTTTTTAAACCTGAATTTTTTCTAATAGCCTGAACAATATTTATTGTTTTTATAGAGTTAAAAAAGTTTTTTGTCTTGGGAGATGTTTTTATATGGATAATAATAATCATAATTACACTATATTTGGTAAAATTCTTATTATGATTTTATCTTTCATACCTGGCTGCGGACATATGTATATGGGACTTATGAAAAGAGGCATGTTTATTTTAATTTCTTTCTTTTCTTGTTCTTATCTGGCTACTTCTGTTTTTTATAGGGTTTTTATAGTTGGTTTTATTATTGTTTGGATTTTTGGTGTTTTTGACGCTTATAACTGCCGTAAGAAATTGGGGGAGGGTAAAATTCTTACCGATGATATAGATGATATTAAAAAATTTCTTATGAAATACAGAAAAATTATTATCGCTCTTTTTGGCGTTATTTCTGTTATTGAGATAGCGAGGGGAGTTCTTTTTATTGAGAAAATTAATCTCTCTGTGGAGGATTTTCCTAATAAACAATTTTTTTTTGATAACGTAATGATTTTTTTACTTATATGTGTGGGGTTATATTGTTTATTTTTCAGAAAGAAAAAATAAGTTGATGAAGAAAAAAATGTTTCACGTGAAACATTTTACGTAATCGTTTTTTAAGAAATTAGTGTTACAAAAGTTGTTTCTAGAGAGTATCTGAAAACAAAAATACGCGCGAAAAATTATAAAAAATAAAACGAAACAGAAAGGCTTTTCTGTTTAATTGAACCGTTTTCGTTTATTTTTTTATAATTTTTTTTGGATATTTAGTGTATATAACTGATAGCTTATGATAGTTTTCAGATATGCCCTAATAAAATTACAGAAAGAATAAAATATTTTTTAGATTAATCTTATTAAGGAAACACCGCACAAAGGATATTAAAAATAATTTTTTAAAGTTAAAATTTTCGTTATCGTGTCATTTTTCAAGAAAAATAACACTACCACTTCAAATTTTTTAAAAAATTATTTTTATTTTTTGAATTATGCGGTATTTCCTTAAATTGAGTGATTCATAAAGCATATAACGTCTTACTTAAAGGCGTTCTTTTTTTATAAGAAAATAAATGTTTCACGTGAAACATTTATTTTTTATTTTAACGGCAACATTTTATTAACTTTTTTTTAACAATATTTATTTTGAATTGATTATATTTTTTTTTGTGGTATAATAAAATATATAGTAAACCTTTATGTAAAAGTATTAAAAATTTTTGGAGGAATTTGTGATGGGAAGAATTATATCGATTTCTAATCAGAAAGGCGGTGTCGGGAAAACAACAACCGCTATTAATTTGAGCTCTTGCATAGCTGAAATGGGAAAAAAAGTTCTTGTTATTGATTCTGACCCACAAGGCAATACTTCCAGCGGGTTTGGTATTTTTAAAAGCGATATAAAAAAAACTTTATATGATTTAATGAGCGGAGATGAGGAACCAAGCGAGGTTATTATGAATGTGGAAAATATAGATAACCTTTTTATCATTCCTACTGATATTAATTTATCAGGAGCTGAAATTGAGCTTATTAATGTTGATGGAAGAGAATTTATATTGAGAGAAATAGTATCTAAAATTAAAGAGGATTTTGATTTTATAATTATCGATTGTCCTCCAGCTTTAAATTTACTTACGATTAACGCCCTTGTAGCCTCAAACGCCGTTATTGTTCCTCTTCAATGCGAGTATTACGCTCTTGAGGGTTTAGCCCAGCTTATGTATACGATAGATCTTGTTAAAAAGAAACTTAATACAGAGCTTGTTGTGGAGGGCGTAGTGTTTACTATGTTTGACTCAAGAACAAATTTATCAGCCCAAGTTGTGGAGGAAGTGAAAAAATATCTCGATAAGGATATTTATAAAAGTATTATTCCAAGAAATGTTCGTCTGAGTGAAGCGCCGAGTCACGGTTTGCCTATTAATTTATATGATTCTAAATCAAAAGGCGCCGAGGCTTATAGATTATTGGCGGAGGAAGTGATTTTTAAGAAAAACTGAGCTAAAGACAATAAAGTTATTTATCCGTAATATATAAAAGTAATATTTCCACTTTTATCTAAGGCCTATCTGAAAACTATCTATTATAAAAATTGCACAAGATTTTAAAATGTTTAAAAATTTTATATGCTTTTATAAAAGGAAAATATCCAAAAAAATTATAAAAAATAAAATGAAATTGAACTATTTCTTATTTTATTTTTATAATTTTTTGTACATATTTTAGCTTTCAGATACTCTCTAATTAACTGAAAAACTTTCCGCTTTTTAAGCGGTATGATTATTTTTTATATTCAAGCGGGGAGTGTAATATGTATAAAAGTTATTTAAAACGCTGTAAATTTAAAGTGTTTTTATGAAATAAAAATACAAATAGTCTTTAACAAATTATAAATTAAATTTAAAGAAAGGATTATACGATGTTTTATGACACATAAAAAAGGTTTAGGCAAAGGCATTAACGCTTTATTCGGACAAAATATCAGCAATGATGAAAGCGTGAGCGACAATGAGTCAGTAAATATTAGTTCAGATGATAAGAACGTTGTTATTGAAGCTGATATTAACAAAATTGAGCCTAATAAAAATCAACCGAGGACAAGTTTTGATGAGGAAAAAATAGCTGAGCTAGCAGAGTCTATAAAGGAAATAGGAATTGTACAGCCTATTGTTGTAAAAAAGAACGGCGATTTCTTTATGATTATAGCGGGGGAGAGAAGATGGAGAGCGGCAAGAAAAGCTGGACTCAAAACTATTCCTGTTATCATTAGAGAATATGATGAGGCGGAAGCTCTTGAGGCGTCTCTAATTGAGAATATACAAAGGGAAAATTTAAATCCTCTTGAGGAGGCTTTTACTTATAAAAAATTTTACGACGAGTTTAACTTTAATCAGGAGACTATAGCGAAAAAGGTGGGTAAAAGCAGGACGGCCGTTACTAACTCAATGCGTCTTTTAAATCTCGACAAAAGAGTTCAAAATTTTTTAAAAGAAAACAAGCTGTCGGGGGGGCACGCCAGAGCTTTATTATCTATTTCTAACGGTGATTTACAGTTTGAGGCGGCGGAAAAAGTGATAGAGGAAAGTTTAAGTGTGCGTATGACGGAAGATTTTGTTAAAAACTTTCTTGAGAATATTGAAAGGCAAAATTTAAAAAATGAGAATGAAAAAGAAAAAAAGGCGCAACCTAATTCTGAGATGTACAATCAAATAGCGAAAAGTCTTAATGACATTTTAGGCACGAAGGTTAATATTAAAAACGGAAGGAACAAAGGAAAAATAGAAATAGAATATTATTCCGAAGAAGAACTCGACAGGCTTATTTGTTTATTTAAGGCTATACCTCGATAATTTTAAAAATCTATTTTTACGGAAAGGAAAAAAATTTTTGGTGTTGAATTATGATTTTTTTTGATTTTATTAACAAAAGCAGCGCTTTTATTATTTTAGGTCTTGTTATATTTTCTATAATACTTCTTATTTTATGTATCATCGCTCTTAGAAAAGCTTCTAATGTGAAAAAAAGAGTCAGCCAGTTTATGGGCGATAAAAGCAGCGGGGATTTTGAGGATATGCTTAAAAGTTTTATTGAGCGGTCAAACGCTATTGACGAGAGACATAGCAGAATTATTAACGACATAAGAGCTATCCAAAGGCAGATAAAATTCTGTATTCAAAAAATAGGAATTGTCAGATACAATCCTTTTGAGGACGTAGGCGGTGATTTATGTTACGCCGTAGCGATTTTAGACCAAAATAACGATGGGTTTGTTCTTAACAGCGTATATTCAAGAGATGGATGTTATACATACGCCAAACCTATTGAAAAGGGAAAGTGCGCTAAATATAAATTGTCGGGAGAAGAAGAGGAAGCTGTTATTCAAGCCGTAAAATGTGAAAAGAAAGATGAGTAATAAAAAACAAAAACTTGAGGTGATTTTTTCTCAAGTTTTTGTTTTTTTTATATTTTAACGACTGAGGAATGTAATTTATATAAAAAATTGTTTTTATTTATCATAGTTAATAAATGACAAGCATAGTTTATTAAATTCCTCAAAGTCTTCCTCATTAGGAAGGCTTTTTCCTTTTAAGAGCTTTACGGTTACAGCGGGATTTAAAGTTTTTATTGTCTCAATATTTTTATAAGAGTCAATAAGAGAATCGCCATAGACTATCAAAACAGGAATATCTATTTCGGGCAGAGATGTTTCTATACCTATCTCAAAGCTGTTTGTTATAAACGAGGTGAAAAGGTAACGATTAGTCCCGCCTCCTTTATGGGAATAAGCGTATAGGTTATTTATTTTTTCATCCGTTATAAAAGCCGTGTCGGAGTATATGTTTTCTTTAAGAAAGGATTTTAAAACTTTTTTTGAGTTGAAATAATTAAAAAATAAGTCCCCAAGTATGGGAAGATCTAAAGGCAGTTTTTTCAGCGCGTTGTAAAGTCCTGTTTTCTTAGGAGAGATAGGCGGGCAGACAAGACATATTTTTTTAAAGTTATTAGGGTTAAAGACATAGGACATAGCCGAAATGGACGCCGATGTGTTTGAGGCGATTACAACGGCGGGTTCTTTTATTATATCTGTTATAAAGTCATTTATAAGGCACACATAAAGATAGGATGAATAGGTTATGTCCGCCCGCTCGGAGTCGCCGTATCCCAAAAGATTTATTAAATAAAGCTTATTATTTTCAGCCAGTTCAAAAATATTTTTTTGCCATTCTTTCTCATTTGTTCCAGGAATTAAAGAATGAACCAAAAGTATGGGAGAGCCTTTTCCCATTGTTTTATATGATATTTTTCCGAATTTCCAATTATATATATGTTCAGTAATATCGTCTTCATTTTTTGAGGGGGAAAGAGTCTTTTCGGCGTTTTTGAATATTTTAACGTTTATAGCTATCGCTGAGAGCACCGCTGTGGTCGCCAGCGCTATAAGTTTTGATTTTATTTTCATAAGTTTATCATTCCTTTTTTTATTTATTTAGAGTGTATCTGAACTCTTTCTGACTATTAAAAGTACATAAAATCTTATTTTTTTAAAGATTATTTTTATTTTCTCAAAATTCAAATATTAAAAAAGTTATGAAAAAGTAAACGAAAACGATTCAAACTCGTTTTATTTTTTATAATTTTTCGCGCGTATTTTAGTTTTCAGATACGCTTTAGAGATTCAAATTTAATTTAATAAAAAAATATTTTACAGGCGCATAGTGTAGAAAGAGCGTCAGTAAAGAACACACGCGTAATGGTTATACTTAAACCAGTTTTTTAAAACAAAAGCTCTGATTTTCTGGCTTAGCCGCTATAAAATATTTTTTTTTATATACTTTTACACACTTTTAATAAAGTTAATATTATTATTTTAATAAACAAATAAGAGTAGGTAGACATTATTGGGGTTACAAGTATTTTTACGCGATAAAAATACTAATAGTCTTTGTCTTGTATTTTTATACAGTATGTGGTATTATTATAGTAAGGATTTGTTTTTATCCTTTATATATTATACCATATTTTATATTATAATACAAAAATTACTTTATTTTTTTTAAGGAGATTTTTTTGATGGATTTTAAAGAACGAATAGCGGAAGCTTTAAGCAAGGCTATAGCTGACGCTGATAAAAATGAGATTTATAGTTCAATTGAAATACCCTCTGACTTATCAAAAGGAGATTTTGCTTTTCCTTGTTTTAAATTAGCTAAGGTTTTGAGAAAAGCGCCTCCGTTAATAGCAAAAGAGATTTCGGAAAAAATGGATAAGCCAGACGGGATTGAGAAAATCGAGGTTGTAAACGCTTATATTAATTTTTATGCTGATAAGTCTGTTTTTATAAAAGAAATTCTTGTGAGAGTTTTTGAGAGAAAAGAAGAATACGGTAAATCTGATTATGGAAAAGGAAAAAATATTGTTATAGACTATTCCTCCCCAAATGTGGCCAAGCCTTTTCATATAGGGCATCTTCGTTCTACGGTTATAGGAAACGCTCTTTATAATATATTTAACGCTATAGGATATAAAAGCGTTGGTATAAATCATTTAGGTGACTGGGGGACCCAGTTTGGCAAGCTTATTGTCGCTTATAAAAAATGGGGAGACAAAGAGGCTGTTGAAAGAGACGATATTAAGGAATTAAGCCGTATTTACGTAAAATTTCACGAGGAGGCGAAAGAAAATCCCGCCCTTGACGAGGAGGCGAGGGGATGGCTTGTTAAAATGCAGCAAGGAGACAATGAAGCCCTTGATTTATGGAGATGGTTTGTCGATATTAGTATGAAAGAGTTTAACAGGATATACGGCAGGCTTAACATTAAATTTGACTCATACAAAGGAGAAAGTTTTTACAATGATAAAATGGCCGCTGTCGTGGACGAGATAAAGGAAAAAGGTCTGCTTACAGAGAGTGAAGGGGCGAGAATCGTTGATTTAAGCGAATTTAATATGCCGCCATGTCTTATATTGAGAAGAGACGGAGGTACTTTATATCCGACAAGGGATATTTCAGCCGCTATATATAGAAAAAAAACTTATGACTTTGATAAATGTGTTTATATAACCGCTCTTGACCAAAATTTACATTTTGCCCAGTGGTTTAAAGTTATTGAACTTCTTGGATACGAATGGAGCGGAGATTTAGTTCATGTGCCTTTTGGACTTGTCAGTCTCGGAGACGGAAAGCTTTCCACAAGAAGCGGACACGTGGTTCTTATGGAGGATATTTTGAACAGCGCCGTTGAGAAAGCGGCGACTATTATTGAGGAGAAAAACCCTAATCTTGATAATAAGAAAAAAATAGCGGAGGACGTCGGCATAGGAGCGGTTATTTTTAATGATCTATATAACAGCAGAATTAAAAACGTTGTTTTTGATTTGGGCAAAATGCTTAATTTTGACGGTGAAACAGGCCCTTATGTTCAATATACCCATGCGAGAGCGTGCAGTGTTTTAAGAAAAGCTGGAGTTTCAGATGTGGATTTTGACATAGATTTCTCCCTCCTAAGGGACGAGGCTTCAGTGGACGTGTGCAGAGTTTTGTCTGAATATCCTGAAAAGCTCATTGAGGCCTCTGAGAAATATGAGCCATATATAGTGACAAGGCATATTATCGCTCTGTGTCAGGCTTTTAATAAATTTTATCATGACAACAGCATACTTGGAAGCGACACTGAGCTTAGAAAGGCGAGAATAGCTTTGACTTACGCTGTAAAAACGGTTATTTACTCCGGTCTTTCCATACTTGGAATAAACGCTCCGAGGGAAATGTAGGATTGAGTTTTTTTAGTTTCTGGGTTTGACGCTAAAAATCAATTTTACGATTATAGTCAGATAAAAATTTTTACTTTTTCTTAAATCGCTGTAATAAGGCGGTTTTGAGAGAAATTTAATATTTGGAGGTGAATTTTATGTACGAATTTTTTTCTAACGCTATTTTTTGGGTATTTATTGTTGTAGCTGTTATTTCTATTGCTATTAACATAATGAAAAAGAAAAATAAAAAAGATAAAGACGACGATAAAAAAGATTGAGGGAAATAGATTATATGATAAGTTGTTTTTGAGCCGAGAAATTTATTATAAAGTTTAGAGTTATTGATTTACCATATTGCATAAATTTCTGTTATAAAATATTTTTTTTATGTTTATAAAACGCTGTAATGACGTAGTTTTGAAAGACGCGTATTATAGTCAGACAAACATAAAAATAAATTTTATCCTGTTTCATCTTATTCATTTTCAAGTTTGATAAGTATAAAATTTTTATATATGGTTATGATAGATATGTTTAATAGTTGTATGGGATTTTTAAGCGGACGTTTTTAATATGGCGGGATAATGGAGTTCGCTTTGATTTACCGTAAAAAGATATAGGTTGTGTTTTTATGAGAGACAGAGATGATAAAGAAGAAATCTATAAAAATTTTAAATTCAGCGATTTTGAGAAATCAGAATTTGAAAGAAGAAAAACATCGGCTTTTGAGAAATGGGAAAAAAACAACGGAAGTCAAAATAAAATAAATCCTTATAATTTTATATCGATTTTTATTCTTATGGGATGTCTTGTCGGTGTCATTATTTCTATTGTTTTGGATACAAATATTTCTTACGGCGTTTTATACGGCGTGCTGCTTGGGTTTTGTCTCGGTTCATTTATGGCTGGAAGAAAGAGAAAATAAAAAAGACGGGTATGAAAGATTTATTTTTTCATACCCGTCTTTTTTTATAGCAAACTAGTTGGTATCTGAAAACAAAAATACGCGCGAAAAATTATAAAAAATAAAACGAAATAGAAAGGTTATTATATTTAATTGAACCGTTTTCGCTTATTTTTTAATAATTTTTTGGATATTTCGCGTATATAACTGATAGCTTATGATAGTTTTCAGACACTCCATAACTTAAAAATAAACAAGTTCGGCGGATAAAAATTATTTTCAAATTGGTTTGATATAGTTTTAATAGAGAGATGATTTTTTTCCATAAATCTGAGCGACCTCGATTTTCATTACAGTTACGGATTTAAGTATTTTATCGTCGAAATTAAAATCATTTTTTGAGTTTAAATATTGATTCATTAGAATCGTTAATCCATACGCTTTTTCATTTTCCGGTAATATTTTTATAATTCCGTTTCCGCATACGCTCTCATATTCCATAGTTGATTTACAGGCTGTTTTATCGTTTAAAATTAGATTTTCTAAACAGCGCGCGGCAAAACCCACGTGGTTATTTTTATTTAAAAGGTCTATTTTTTTTCCTTTACCGGATCCGTGTAAATATATCTCAAACAGTCCGTTTTTTAAAGTTACTCCAAAATTTAAGGGTATTATATAGGGAAAGTCTTTATCGAAAAAGGCTATGTCGCATACCTCACATTTTTTCATAATTTTATAAATTTCTTTTATATCTGTTATTTCCCTGTCGGTTCTTCTCATTATTTTCGTTATCCTTTATTTGATTTCTAAAATCTAAAATTCAGACAATACCGAATCGAGAATATTTATTCCCTCGTCAATATGTTCTTTTTCGGCTATCAGTGATGGAACAAAACGGATTACGTTTTTTCCGGCGTTTACAAGAAGCAAACCGTTTTCTATAGTACGTTTTATTATATCGGAAACAGTTATAGATAGTTCTATACCCTGCATATATCCTATACCCCTCACGTCGGTTATTATGGGATATTTCGCTTTTAAAAAATTCAATTTCTCGGTGAGATATGAACTATTTTTTCTAACGTTTTCAAGAAGCCCGCCCAAAAGCTCATCTACAACAACATTTCCGGCAGCGGCGGCGAGAGGGTTTCCTCCGAAAGTAGAGGCGTGGTCTCCAGGTTTAAAGCTTTCGGCGAGTTTGTCTGTAGCCGCCATTAAGCCCATAGGTACACCCCCGGCTATACCTTTAGCGGTGCATACGGCGTCAGGTTTGACTTTAAAAGTCTGATAAGCGAAAAGTGTTCCAAGACGTCCAACTCCGCACTGTACTTCGTCAAATATAAGCATAATATCGTTTTCGTCACAAAGTTTTCTTATTTTCTCAAGATATTCTTTTTCCGCGGGATGTATTCCGCCTTCACCCTGTAATGGTTCCAATAAAACCGCGCATGTTTTATCTGTTAATACTTTGGTAAGCGACTCAAAGTTATTAAACTCGGCGTATTTTATCCCGGGAAGAAGTTCACCCAAACCTTCCTGATAGTGAGGCTGTCCTGTAGCTGTTACAGCCCCGAAAGTTCTTCCGTGAAATGAGTTTTTCATTGTGATAATCTCATAACGATTTGTTTTGCTTCCATATTTTCTGGATACTTTTAGCGCCGCCTCTATCGCCTCGGCTCCGCTGTTACAGAAAAATACTTTATCAAAGTCGCTATTTTTAACAAGCTTTGAGGCTAATGATATTTGAGGCTTTGTATAATAAAGATTTGAGCAGTGTATTAATGTTTTAGCTTGGTCGGCTATTGTTTCCGTTAATTTTTTATGATTGTGTCCCAATGAGTTTACGGCTATACCAGCCACAAAGTCAAGGTATTTTTTTCCATTATCATCATAAACGTACATTCCGTCTCCTTTCTCAAGAACAATAGGAAAACGGTTATAAGTATTCATTACTGTTTCAGAGCCTAACTCAAAAGTGTTCATTATTTTCTCCTCCTTATTAATTGATTGTGAGAGCCATTTTAAGCCTCTATAAGCGTTCCTATACCTTTTTTTGTGAATATCTCAAGTATAAGGCAGTGTTCTATTCTTCCGTCGAGGATATGGACATTATCGACGCCCGCGTCAACTCCCGCTATACAGCAATCAACCTTAGGAATCATTCCGCCTGATATTGTACCATCTTTTATCATATTTTTTACTTCTTTTACGCTCATTATGGATATTACGCTTGACGGGTCGTTTATATCAGCCAGAACCCCTGCTACGTCTGTCACGAAAACAAGTTTTTGAGCGTGAAGCGCGCCTGCCACAGCCACGGCGGCATAATCGGCGTTTATATTATAGCTTTTTCCGTCAGGCCCGACCCCTATGGGAGATATTACAGGCACGAAATCATTATCAATAAGAGTATTTATGAGAGAGGTATCAACGTCGGTTATTTCTCCAACAAGCCCTAAATCCTCACCGTTTGACATAAGTTTTCTCACTTTTAAAAAATCAGCGTCTTTTCCGCAGATACCAGCGGCTTTTATACCCTGTGAGCAGAGCTCTGTAGTAAGGTCTTTATTTAATTTTCCCGCGAGAACCATTTGTACGACTTCCATTGTCTTCTCATCGGTCACTCTGAGTCCGTTTTTAAATTCTGATTTTATACCGAGTTTGTCAAGCATTTGATTTATGTCTTTTCCCCCTCCGTGCACAAGCACGGGTTTGAAACCGACGTACTTCATTAACGCTATATCCTTTATTAGCGTCTTTTTTATATCCTCGTTTACAAGGGCGCTTCCTCCGTATTTTATCACAACGGTTATTCCGTTAAACTCTTTTATATATGGAAGAGCCTCGGTTAATATTTGCGCTTTTTCTATTATTTCTTTCATCATTTTTATAACCTCTTTTGTATTAATTTAAAAAATCATTGTAGGTTTACGAGCGATAATCGCCGTTTATTTTAACGTAGTCGTAAGTGAGATCACAGCCCCATGCTGTAGCTGTTTCCGTTCCCTCTTTTAAATTTATGTCAATATATATATCAGATTCTTTTAAAATATCCGCCGCTTTGTTCTCATCGAAGACTATAGGAGAGCCTTTATCCATAAGGAGAATTTCTCCCGCTTTGCTTCTAAAGACTATAGTCACAAGATTTGGGTCAAACTTGGCTCCTGAATAGCCCATAGCGCAGAGTACTCTGCCCCAGTTAGCGTCAGCCCCGAAAAGAGCCGCTTTAAAAAGGTTTGATGAAACAACGGAATTTACAAGCTTTCTCGCGTCATCTTTTGTTTTTATGCCTGAAGCTGTTACTTCCATTAATTTTGTGGCTCCCTCTCCGTCTTTTACACAATTTACCGCGAGGTTTTTGTTTATCTCAAAAAGGGCTTCTTTAAATGTGTCATAATCGGCGTTTTCCTCTGTAATAGGGTCGTTTTCAGCGAGGCCGCTGGCGAGAATCAAAACGGTGTCATTTGTGCTTGTGTCACCGTCGACGCATATCATGTTAAAAGTATCTTTAACGCATTCTGACAGGGCTTTATCAAGCATTTTTTTTGATATATCAGCGTCGGTTGTTATAAAACAGAGCATTGTAGCCATATTTGGGTTTATCATTCCCGATCCTTTCGCCATTCCTCCTATTGTTACTTTTTTTCCGGAAAGCTCGATTTCCACGCATATTGTTTTTATAAAAGTATCGGTCGTCATAATAGCCTCAGCCGCTGACTCACCGCTCTCAAAACTATTTGACAGGAGAGGATATGTCGTTTTTATACCGTTTAATAATTTTTCCATAGGAAGGTTTACCCCGATTACTCCTGTTGAGCAAACGAGAACATTTTCTTTATCACAACCGGCAAGCTCAGCGAAAACTTCCGCTGTGGCCTCCGCATCCCTTAATCCAGTTATTCCCGTACACGCGTTGGCGTTTCCGCTATTTACGACTATTCCTTTTATTTTATTCTCTTTTGTTTTTACTCTTTCTATATCCCAGAGCACGGGCGCCGCTTTTACTATATTTTGAGTAAAACAGCCAGCCGCCGTACAGAGATTTTCACTTAGTATAAGTGTAAGGTCTTTTTTCTCTTTTTTTAAGCCGACAAAGTTTCCCACGGCTTTAAAACCTTTAGGGGTTGTCACGTTTCCTTTTATTATTTTCATATATTTTATCCTTTCTATATTTTAAATAGGAAATACGGGAGGCTGCTCGATTCCTGTTTTCTCATCGATGTCAAACAATATATTCATATTCTGCACAGCCTGACCCGCCGCTCCTTTAAACAAGTTATCTATCGCCCCAGTTACTATTACCCTGTTTGTTCTGCTATCAACGGTAAAGCCTATATCGCAGAAATTTGAGCCTTTTACCCATTTTGTCTCGGGAAAAACTCCCTCTTTTGTAAGACGGACAAAATACTCGTTTTTATAATATTTCTCATATGCGGATTTTATGTCGCCGTAGCTGTAAGAACTATTTAAAGAGGCGTAGCATGTCGCTAATATTCCTCTGTTCATAGGTATTAAATGAGGGGTGAATGACAAAACTATTTTCTCTCCCGCCGCTATTGATAGCTGTTCCTCTATTTCAGGAGTATGTCTGTGAGAGGCTATTTTATACGCTTTTACGGATTCGTTTACCTCGTCGAAATGAGTGCCTAAGCTTATTCCTCGTCCGGCTCCTGTTACACCCGATTTCGCGTCTATTATGATTGAGTTAATGTCTATTAATTTTTCTTTTACCAACGGGTAAAGAGAAAGAATGGAGCAAGTGGTGTAACACCCAGGATTGGCTATTATTCTTTTGTTTTTTATTTTATCCCTGTTTATCTCGCAAAGACCGTATACGGTTTCCGGAAGTATTTCTTTAGCCTCGTGAGACGTTTTATACCACTTTTCATATATATCAGAATCCCGCAGACGGAAGTCCGCCCCCAAATCTATTATTTTTGTGTTATTAAGTATTTTTTCCGTTACTTTTTTACTCGCTACCCCATGAGGAAGAGCCAGAAAAATTACGTCGCATACTTTTGACATTTCCTCTATATTCTCTTCCTCACAGATTTTTTCCGTATGTCTGAAATTTTCGTATACGCTTCCGTAATTTTGTCCTTTGTAGCTTTGGGACGTTATTACGGCTATTTCTGTTTTAGGATGATTTGTGAGTATTCTCACAAGCTCGCTTCCGGCGTAACCAGTAGCGCCGATTATTCCCGCTTTTATCATAATTATTCCCCCGTTTCTCACATATAATTAATAATTTTAATAATTATACATTTTTACACTGATTTATGCAAGGATAATTTTGTATAAAATTTATGATGTATATTACTTGAAAATTAGTAAAAATTAAATTTATAAAAATAAATTTTAAAATTTTATGCAAATATAATGAATAAATATTCATTAATTCAAGGCTTTTGAAAAAAAATTATGAAACAACTAAGACAATGAAATTTTATATTGAATATTTTTTTTAAAAAGTGTATAATTATTACAACTTTATTTTTAGGAGGATTTTACTATGAAAATTGTTCTTGCTTACTCAGGCGGTTTGGATACTTCCGTTATTATACCTTGGCTTAAAGAAAATTATGACAACGCTGAGATTATAGCGGTGTGTGTTGATGTGGGACAAGGAAACGAAACGGACGGAATGGAGGAAAAGGCTCTTAAAATGGGCGCCAGCAAAATTTATATCGAGGATGTGAGAGAGGAGTTTATCACGGATTATGTTTATCCTATGGTTAAAGCGCACGCCGTTTATGAGGATAAATATCTTTTGGGTACTTCTATCGCGAGGCCTCTTATCGCTAAAAGACTTGTTGAAATCGCTCTTAAAGAGGGCGCTGAGGCTATTTGCCACGGATGTACGGGAAAGGGCAACGACCAGATACGTTTTGAGCTTTCAATGAAAGCCCTCGCTCCTCAGATTAAAATTATCGCTCCTTGGAGAACATGGGATATTTCATCAAGGGATGAGGAAATAGAGTTTCTTCAAAAGAGAGGTCTTCCTGTTCCGATGAAAAAAGAGGAAAGCTATAGCAGAGACAGAAACTTATGGCATATAAGTCACGAGGGACTTGACCTTGAGGAGCCGGAAAACGAGCCTAATTTTAAACATCTTCTTAAATTAGGCGTAAGTCCGGAGGAAGCGCCGGACGAGCCTACTTATATTGAGATTGAGTTTGAGAAAGGCGTACCTGTTTCTTTAGACGGCAAAAAGGTTTCTCCTATTGAGCTTATGGACAAGCTTAACGAGCTTGGCGGCAAAAATGGTATCGGCATAGCCGATTTAGTTGAGAACCGTGTTGTGGGCATGAAGAGCAGGGGAGTTTATGAGACACCGGGAGGAACTATTTTATACGCCGCTCACAGAGATCTTGAATACCTTTGTCTCGATAAGCAGACTACTTCTTTTAAAGAGGTTATCAGAAATAAATATACAGAGATTATTTACTCAGGGGAATGGTTTACCCCTTTAAGGGAGGCTTTATCAGCTTTTGTTGACTCAACTCAGGAAACGGTCACAGGAAAAGTTAAGCTTAAATTATACAAAGGAAACGTTATCTCAGCGGGTGTAAGCTCTCCTTACTCTTTATACAGTCCAGAACTGGCAAGCTTTACGACAGGTGAGCTTTACAGCCACAAGGACGCTGACGGATTTATTAATCTCTTTGGTCTTCCTCTTAAAGTTCGGGCTATGATGAGACAGCAGAGAGGTGACAAATAATGAAACTTTGGGGCGGAAGATTTACAAAGTCTACCGACAGTTTTACCGACCATTTTCATTCCTCTATTTCTTTTGATAAAAGAATGTATAAACAGGACATAGCCGGAAGTATCGCTCACGCAGATATGCTTGGAGAGCAGGGAATTATATCAAAAGAAGACGCGGAGCTTATTAAAAAAACTTTAACTGAGATTCTCGACGACATATCAAAGGGAAACGTCACTTTTGACGAGAAAGCCGAGGATATTCATATGAATATCGAGACAATCCTTATT
Source organism: uncultured Clostridia bacterium (assembly GCA_910579745.1). Lineage (GTDB taxonomy): Bacteria > Bacillota > Clostridia > Lachnospirales > CAG-274 > MGBC114079. The sequence goes on from CAJTVH010000009.1 coordinate 29,640, forward strand.
GAGAGAATCGGAGACGTGGGAAAACGTCTGCACACGGGCAGAAGCAGAAACGACCAAGTGGCCCTTGACCTTCGTATGTATTTAAAAGAAGAGATTAGTGAAATAAAAGAGCTTATTAAAAAACTTTTAAGCGTTTTAAACAAAACGGCCAAAGAAAATATTGACACTATCATGCCGGGGTATACTCATCTTCAAAACGCCCAGCCTGTTACTTTCGCTCATCATTTGCTCGCTTATACTGAAATGTTTAAAAGAGATTACGACAGATTATCGGACTGCCATAAAAGAACGAACGTTATGCCTTTGGGGGCGGGCGCTCTCGCCTCTACGACATACCCATTAAACAGGGAGCTTGTATGCGAGTCTTTGGGATTTGATAGCATCACTTTAAACAGTATGGACAGTGTAAGCGACAGGGATTTCAGCGCTGAGCTATTATACTGTATGTCCATGGTTATGATGCATTTAAGCCGTTTCTGCGAGGAAATTATTTTATGGTCGAATCAGCAGTTTAAATTTATTGAGTTATCGGACGCTTACAGTACCGGAAGCTCTATTATGCCCCAGAAAAAAAATCCTGATATGGCTGAACTTATAAGAGGAAAAACGGGACGGGTATACGGTGACCTTATGGGCTTTTTAACTGTTATGAAAGGTCTTCCTCTGGCTTATAACAAAGATATGCAGGAAGACAAGGAAAGCGTTTTTGACGCTGTGGATACGGTTAAAATGTGTATGCCAGTGTTTACGGCTATGATTGAGACTATGAAAATCAATAAGGAAAATATGAGAATGGCGGCGAAGGGCGGATTTATGAACGCTACGGACGCCGCCGACTGGCTAGTTAAACATGGGGTTCCTTTCCGTGACGCTCACGCGGTTATAGGGCAAATGGTCTTATATTGTATTGAGAACTCAAAGGCTTTAGAGGATTTATCCATTGAGGAGATGAAAAAATTCAGCGGGGTTTTTGATGAGAGTGTTTTTGAGGCTATTTCACTTGAAAAATGTGTTGAGGCCAGAAGGGTTGACGGAGGACCCTCAAAGTGGTATATTGAGAAGCTAATCGCTTTTAATGAGGAATTTATATCAGGACTTTAACCAAGAGGGTAAGTATAGTCAAATAACTTTAAAATGAGCAAAGGAAGGCGAGCTAGAAATTATTTTCACAAGGCGGGGTAAGAAGAATGCGGCCGTGGTCTTATGCCTACTGACGCTAACGCTGTAGAAAAGGATTTTTTGCCGCCGAAATTGTTTATATATTATGCTTTTTCGGGCGCTCTTAAATTTTTATTTATAAATTAATTGATGTTTAGCGTTAAATGAAAGGGTGGTTTTGTTTTTTATGAAGGTTTGGAACGTAAACGATGAGAAATTTTTAAAATATGGGAAGGTAATTAAAGGATATGACTTAAACGGGATTGTTTCGGCTCTTGAAAAACTTCCCGCCACAGACGACGTTGTATATGAACCGTCGGAAGAGAGCCTTGAGAAATTCAGCGGTATGTTTGCCGAAAGGTTTTTTGGCCAGATGGAAGTTCAGGTTGGATTTTGCAATGGAAAAAATTATCTCCTTAACGCTGTTGAGTATCACAGAAGTTCGGAAATTAATATCGCCGCCAAAGACGCTATATTGCTTTTGGGCTCTTTACAGGATGTAAAAGAGGAGGACGAGGGGAACTTTGCTTATGACACTTCTCTCATTGAGGCTTTTTTTGTTCCGGCTAATACCGCTGTCGAGCTTTACGCCACTACATTACATTACGCGCCGTGTTCCGTAGGAGATAGTTATTTTAAAATGGCTGTAGTTTTGCCAAGGGGCACAAATTATCCTCTTGACAAAACTTTTGATATGGGTGAGGAAAAACTTTTGACCGCGAGAAATAAGTTTCTTATAGCCCATAAAGACGCTTATATTAAAGACGCTTTTAACGGACTTATCGGTGATAATATCGATGTGAGAAACGATTGAGAAATTAGTGAACCTGTCCGATAGCGTTCTGATAACGTTTTTTTGAAATTTTATTTCAGAGAGTGCCTCAGTGTGTAAAAATCCATATATCTACGGTAAAGATGGCTGGCGCGGTTAGGGCTTATTTAGAGTTTTTTTTAATTTTATAATAGACCTGTTCAATAATTATTGAACAGGTCTATTATAAAAATATACTCTGTTTTGACAGTTTTATGAATTTTAAGGGGGGCGGTTAAATGAAAAAAAAGATTATTATAAGTGTTTTAGCTGTTTTTGCGGTAACTGTGGTTATAGTTATTTTTTTCTTATTAAACAGAGACGTTATAGGAACGGAACGGGCGCAGGCCATTGTTCTTGAGCATTCGGGAATATCGGCGGGCGACGCCGAATTTACAAAAGTAGAGCTTGACGGGTCAGAATATGATATTGAGTTTATAGCTCCTGACGGAAAGTATGAGTATGAGATATCTTCTTATACAGGAGATATTTTAGAGTATAAACGAGATATAAACAGAGGCGGCGCGGATTTTGGCGCCGAGGCTTCACCGACGGAACCGCCGATAAAAAATAATATGACGGAAGCCTTAACGGAGGGAAACTCTCAGGAGGTTTCTGGAGGAAATAATATTTCTGATTTGCCTGAGCGTATAACGGCTCAACCGGAAAAATTATCGGAACAAGAAATATTTGATATAGCTTATAATCACGCGGGGGTAAAATATGAGAACGTATTATATTCAGAGATAAAGTTTAAGGAAGGCGTATACGATTTGGAGTTTGACACCGCTGATTACGAGTATGACTATAAAATTTCGCCAAGCGGGCAGGTAATAGAGTTTGAGAAAGAGATACAGGACGGCTATAGATTAAAAAAACACCATATAGACCATTATTAAAAATTTTTGTTATAAGTGGTTAAAAAACGAGATAAAAATTTTTGAGAAAGCTAAACATCAATTTTAAAATCGGAGCATTTATTCAGCGGGTTAAAAACGAGTGTGTAATTTCTAAATATTGTATTGACTAAATATAAGATTTTATATTATAATAATAAAATGGTTTTATTAATTTCTGACTGTTTGTTTTGTCAGGGTTAATATTATTTCGTAAATTTATTTTGTATAACATACGATTTTTATTGAGAATTGTAAAAGTATGTTAAATTTTTAATTTTCCTGTTATTTATACTAATCTTTTTTTAAATATTGGATAAAAAGATATAAAAACAAAAAGACTTTACGGGAGTGCCGTATTTGTGTCTGCGCTTTCGCTCCGTTATTTTAGCGAAAGGTGTTTGTGAGACAGACAGCGAAAGCGCAGAGAGAATAAAGGGGCGATTTGGAAAATTTAAAGTAAAATAATTTTTTATTTCCATAGCTGTCAAAATACGTTATATTCACTTTTTTAAATGAGATTAGTATAAAAAGATATAAAAGCAAAAAAATATTTTACGGCGTGTTTACGCCAAAATTTTAGAGAGAGGCGTTTTTAAACTCTGAAAGCGCAGAGAGAATTGTTTACAATTCGGAAAATTTTTAATAAAACAATTTTTTTGTTTTTTATACCGCTTAATATATTATATCCGTTTTTTTAAATGAGACTAGTATTAATTTTTATTTATAGGGAGGCTTTACATTTATGGAAAGAGTTTATAATTTTTCAGCGGGCCCGTCTATGCTTCCGCTGCCTGTTTTGGAGAAAATTCAGAAGGAATTGGTTTGCTATGGCAATTCCGGTATGTCCGTTATGGAAATGAGTCACCGCTCAAAAGTATTTGAGGAAATTATTCAGGGCGCTGAAAAACTTTTAAGAGAGCTTATGGATATTCCTGATAATTATAAGGTTATGTTTTTACAGGGCGGAGGCTCAACTCAGTTCGCCATGATTCCTATGAATCTTTTTAAAAACAAAAAGGCTGATTTCGTGAAAACCGGTCAATGGGCTAAAAAAGCTATTGAGGAGGCTTCTAAATTTGGTACAGCGAACGTTATCGCTTCCTCAGAGGATAAAACCTATTCTTACATTCCCGTTCTTCACAAAGAGGATTTTTCTAAAGACGCTGATTATTTCTACATAACTTACAACAATACTATTTACGGGACAAGATACACTGAACTTCCTGACACCGGTGACGTGCCTTTGGTAGCCGATATTTCAAGCAATATTATGTCGGAGGTTATAGACGTTAATAAATTTGGTCTGTTATTCGCGGGAGCTCAGAAAAACGTAGGGCCAGCAGGGGTTACTATCGTTATTATGAGAGAGGATTTAATAAGCGAGCCGATTTCCGGAACTCCTACTATGCTTAATTATTCTATTCACTCAAACGCCGGCTCTCTTTACAACACTCCTCCGTGCTTCGCTATTTACGCCGCTAAACTTGTGTTTGAGTGGATTAAGGATATGGGCGGAGTCAAAGGTGTTCAGGCGATAAACGAGGAGAAGGCAGGTATACTTTACGATTATCTTGACGCCTCAAATATGTTTAAGGGTACAGTTGTGTATAAAGACCGTTCTTTAATGAATATTCCTTTTGTTACAAAAAGCGACGAGCTTAACGCTAAATTTATCAAAGAGGCTACTGACAGCGGATTTGTCAATCTTAAAGGACACCGTACCGTGGGCGGCATGAGAGCGAGCATTTATAACGCTATGCCTGTGGAGGGCGTTTCAAAGCTTGTTGAGTTTATGAAAAAATTTGAGGTGGATAATAAATAAGTTTAAACTTAAAATCAGCCAGAGGCCTATTTACAGCGGGTTAGATATAAATTAAAATTTTTTATGGATGAAACCGCCGAGATTGAGTCTTAAAAATTTTTGAGCGGGTTTATTATAGTAGGGTTTTATGAGAATACAAGGAGATATTGAAGATGTATAAGGTTTTAACTTTAAATAAAATTTCAAAAGTTGGTTTATCGGAGCTTCCGGAGAACATGTACTCGGTTTCAGATGAGGAAAAAAATCCTGACGCCGTTCTTTTAAGAAGTTTTAAAATGCACGACATGGAACTTCCTGAATCCCTTTTAGCCGTAGCGAGATGCGGGGCGGGAGTAAACAATATTCCTCTTGACAAATGCGCTGAGAAAGGAATAGTAGTGTTCAACACTCCCGGAGCCAACGCCAACGCCGTTAAAGAACTTGTTTTGACAGCGCTTTTGATTTCATCACGTAAAATTGCTGAGAGCTATGAGTGGGCCAAATCACTTAAAGGCAGCGAGGGTATTCCAGCGGCTGTGGAGAAAGGCAAATCTCAGTTTGCCGGCCCTGAAATCATGGGCAAAACTTTAGGCATAATCGGTTTAGGAGCTATAGGAGTGCTTGTGGCTGAGGCGGCGGTCTCTCTTGGAATGAAAGTTATAGGGTACGACCCATTTCTTTCTTTAAACGGGGCGTTGAAGCTTGACAAAGCCGTTAAATACACAACTAATCTTGACGACGTTTACAGCGAGAGCGATTATATAACAGTTCATGTTCCTCTTACTCCAGACACAAAGGAAATGTTTTGTAAAGAGAGTTTCGCCAAAATGAAGGACGGAGTTAGAATAATTAATTTGGCGAGAGGAGAGCTTGTTAATATAGGCGACATTAAAGAAGCTATTAAAGAGGGCAAAGTGTGTAAGTTTGTTACGGACTTCCCGAATGAGGATACAGTGGGCGTTGACGGGATAATAACCCTGCCTCATTTAGGAGCTTCAACACCGGAGGCGGAGGATAACTGCGCTTCTATGGCCGCTAATGAGATGAGAGAATATTTAGAAAACGGAAATATTGTTAATTCCGTGAATTATCCTAATTGCTTTTTAGCCAAAAACGCTGAGTCAAGGATCTGCGTCCTTTACAAAAACTCACCGGACGCTGTCTCAAACATTACAAAGGCTTTCGCCGACAAGGGCGTTACCGTTAAAGATATGGCGAGCAAAAGCAAAGGAGATTTCGCTTACTCAATTATTGATTTTGACGGGGCTTGTGATATGTCAGGCGCTATTGGGGCTATAGAGGGCGTTATCAGAGTAAGAGTTATTTAAATTTTATAAAATTTATATTTTTACCGCTATAGAGAGTGTAAGGGATTCAAGCGTATCTAAAAACCGAGATACGCTTGAAAAATCATAAAAAAGAGGTAGAATCCTTTTTCTTTATTTTTCACAGTTTGCAAAACTCTGACAATAAGTACAAAGTTTTAGGATACGCTTCTATAGAGATTAAAAGAATTTTCAGTGTGTAATAATTATTTTAAATATCAGGTTTTATTAAAACCTGACTATTTATTTTTTATTATTTAATGTAATTTATCAAGGAGGGAAAACTATGTCAGTTATCAGACCTTTTAAAGCTATAAGACCGGCGGCGAATCTCGCCTCTAAAGTAGCCGCTCTTCCTTACGACGTTATGAGCAGCGACGAGGCGAGGGAAATGGTTATCGGAAACCCTTATTCTTTTTTACATATTGACAAAGCGGAAATTGATTTAAGTCCTGATATTGACCTTTATGACGACAAGGTTTATGAGAAAGCCTCGGAAAATCTTCAGAAGATGATAGCTGACGGGGTTTTTATAAAAGACAATTCTCCCATGCTTTATATTTATACTCTTACAATGAATGGAAAAAGCCAGACTGGACTTGTTTCCTGTACGTCTATTGACGAGTATTTAGACGGAAAAATAAAAAAACACGAGCTTACTAGAGAGGCTAAAGAAAAAGACCGTATACGCCATGTAGACACGTGTAACGCCAATACGGGCCCTATTTTCCTTACTTATAAGCATAGGGAGGAAATTTCCTCGATTATTGAGAATTTTAAGAAGAATGAGCCGCCTGTATATGACTTTGTGACGGAAGACGACATTACTCACACTGTTTGGGTAATCGACAAAGAAGAGATTATAAAAAAGCTTACGGACGAGTTTAAGAAAGTCTCTGCCCTTTACATAGCGGACGGACACCACAGAAATGCCTCCGCCGTTAAAGTAGGTCTTAAAAGGCGTGAGGAGTTTCCGAATTTTTCGGAAGATGACGAGTTTAACTTTTATTTATCGGTTCTCTTCCCTGATGACCAGCTTTTCATTATGGATTATAATAGAGTGGTGAAAGACCTTAACGGTCTTTCTGACGACGAATTTTTTGACAAAATAAGGGAATATTTTATCATTTCGGAGCGAGGGGAAAAAGGTTCACCATATAAACCTAAAAAGGCGAGGGCTTTTGGTATGTATATAGGCGGGAAATGGTTTTCTCTTGAGGCGAAAGAAAATGTCGGAGAGGGCGAGGATGTTGTGGGCCGCCTTGACGTTTCTATTTTGCAGAATTATCTTTTATCTCCTGTTTTGGGAATAGACGATCCGAGAAGCGATGACAGAATTGATTTTGTCGGCGGCATAAGGGGACTTAGTGAGCTTGAGAAAAGAGTTGACTCAGGAGAGATGAAGGCGGCTTTCTCTATGTTTCCGACTTCTATGGATGAGCTTATGGAAATAGCCGACAGCGGGAAGATTATGCCACCTAAGTCAACTTGGTTTGAGCCAAAGCTTAGAAGCGGGTTATTTATTCATGAGTTATAATTATCAGCGCTTAGAGGCTAAATGGGCGCTGAACGAAGTTTATAAGCTTTTTAACTATATCTGTTTAATAGAAAATTTATGTTTTTTACAATTTTGATTTTTTAAAATTTAAAGTCTCGGATGGGTATTTCCGAGGCTTTAAATTTTATATATGTTACTTTGTGTTACTATATGTTATTGTATGTTACTATATTTTGTGGTATAATACAAACAAGTTAAAGATTGCCCACGGGCAAGAGAAAAGCGAATCGATAAATCGATTCGCTTTTTTACGTATAGGAAAGGGATACTTATACATTTATTGACTATTATATCAATCAAGGAAATACCGCACAATTCAAAAATAAAAATAATTTTTTAAAAAAATTGGAGTGTTAGTGTTATTTTTCTTGAAAAATGACACGATAACGGAAATTTTAAATTTGAAAAATTATTTTTATTTTCCTTTGTGCGGTGTTTCCTCAAGTCTATTAAATCAATTCCAGAATAGAAAGAGAAAAGAAAAAAATTTTTTCCGTCTATACTGGAATTGACGCAAAGTTTAGGGGCGAGTCATTTTATAGCAATCCAATTTAAAAATGAACAAAAGGAGACTGCTGAAAAGGCGTTTTCAGCCAGATAAAATTTATTTTCGCAAGGCGCTGGAAGGAGAGCATAGTTGAATGCCTATGCCGACTGACGGCAGCGCAGTGAAAATAATTTTTAGCCGTCGAACTTGTTTATTTTTAGTTTGGATTGCTATAAAAGGGCTCGCGGGGAGCAAAACAGCGTTCCGCTCTCTTTCGCTACAATTATAGGGGGAATTTTATGGGGAAAAAATTAAATGAAAGGCAGAAACGGGCCGCCGATTTTTTTATTGAGCTTGGAAACAAAACAAAGGCCCTTATTAAAGCCGGTTACAGCAAAAAAAGCGCGGGCAGTATGTGCACCCGTTTTTTTGAGAACAAAGACGTTAAAGAATATGTGGAGGAAAGACTTAAAACCTTAGACGAGGAGAGGATAGCTTCGGCGAGGGAGGTTATGACATATTTAACATCAGTCATGAGGGGAAAGGAAAAGGAACAGGTTATCGTAGTGACTGGAGAGGGCGACGGAGTAACGAAAGCCAAAAATATAGAGAAGACCATTTCAGCGAAAGAGAGAATCAGAGCTGCCGAGCTTCTGGGAAAAAGGTTTGGTATTTATACGGACAAAGTTAATTTAGGCGGTGTTTCCGTAATTATAAAGGATGATATAGATGAGTGAGGTTAAGGAAATTTCACTTAACGAGGTTATCGGCGGGGGGTATTCAGACTTTTGGAATTTTAAGGGAAGATACAGGGTATGCAAAGGATCCAGAGCGAGCAAAAAAAGCAAAACCGCCGCCCTTAATTTTATTTTCAGAATTATGAAATATAAAAACTCAAATTTACTTGTTGTGAGGAAGGTTTTCTCAACTTTAAAAGACAGTTGTTTTTCCGAGCTTAAATGGGCCGCTCTTCGTCTTGGGGTTTATGACCTTTGGGAATTTAAGCTTTCACCTCTTGAGATGACATACAAGCCCACAGGACAGAAAATTTTTTTCAGAGGTCTTGACGACCCTTTAAAAATCACGTCAATTACCGTAAGCCATGGGAGTCTTTGCTGGTTATGGATTGAGGAGGCGTATGAAATAGCGAGGGAAACGGATTTTAATATGCTTGACGAGTCTATAAGGGGAATGACCGACAGGGGTCTGTTTAAACAAATTACTTTAACTCTCAATCCATGGAACGAGCGTCACTGGATAAAAAAAAGATTTTTCGACGCTCCTAAAAGCTCCGACATTTTAGCGAAGACGACAAATTATTTACAAAATGAGTTTCTCGACTATAGTGACATAAAAGTTTTTGAGGAAATGAGAGAAAATAACCCAAAAAGGTATAGAGTAGCCGGACTCGGCTTATGGGGAAGCTCAGATGGTCTTATTTTCGAGAACTGGGAGGAGAGAGTTTTCGATGTTAAGGAAATATCAGGAAGAGAGGGGATTAAAAGTGTTTTTGGTTTAGATTTTGGATATACAAATGACCCGACGGCTTTTTTTGCTGGTTTTATAGATTTGGGGAAAAATGAGATTTTTGTTTTTGACGAGATATATAAAAAGGCCCTTACAAACAAAAATATTTTTGACGAAATTTATAAAAAAGGATTCGCCAAGGAAAAGATAATAGCCGACAGCGCCGAGCCTAAATCAATTACGGAGCTTTACGAGCTGGGTCTTATAAGAATTAAAAGGGCGAGAAAGGGAAAGGACAGCATTTTAAACGGCATTCAGTTTATACAGGGATTTAAAATTTTTATTCTTCCGAAGTGTACAAACTTTATTATGGAAATTCAGAATTATTGCTGGAAAAGCGACAGGTTTGGGCAAAAGGTGAATGTGCCGTCGGAGGATTTTAATCATTTGATGGACGCCATGCGTTATGGGGTTGAGGAATTTTTAAGAGGTGATATGTTCAGTTTTGACTGATGGTAATTTCTTTTTAAATACTGTATAAAAAGACATAAGAGCAAAAAAATACTTTACGGGCGAGCCGCGCGACCGTAAAATATTTTTTATCAGATACGCCCTAGATTAAAATTGCTGTAGATATTAGCTATAAATTTTGAGAGGAGGTGAAAAATTGTTTAAGAAAATTACCGAAAGAATCTTAGGATTCAGAAACCAGGAAGATGGAGATGTTAATTATAACAAGGAGGACAAAGTTTTTGACAGGGAATTTATAAAATTTCTTGAAAAGGAAGCAGATAGGTTTTTAAGCTCAAAAAAAAGGGCCGATATGCTTATGGGTGAAAGATATTATGACGGACGGCACGACATTATCAAAAGAAAAAGAACCGCTATAGGACAGGGCGGGGAGGTTACGGAGGTCTCAAATCTGCCCAACAATATTATTATCGACAATCAGTATGCCAGAATGGCCGACCAAAAAAACAATTATCTTTTATCCAAGGAACTCACGTTTATTTGTGATGATGAGAAATTTTTAAGGGAGGTAAAGGATATTTTGGGCCCTGGTTTTTTAAAAACCTTAAAGGCGGTTGGTTTAGACTGTTTTAACTGCGGGGTGGGATATATTTACGTATACTGCGACGATTTTGGAAAGCTTTCTTTCAAAAGAATTTCACCTTATGAGATTATTCCTTTTAAAAAAGAGGGTGAGAGGGACTCTTTGGATTTCGCTTTAAGAATTTACAATACAGAGGTTTATAAAGATGGAGATTTATCTCTTATTGACAAAGCGGAGTTGTTTTTACCCCAAGGGATTAAAAGATTTATTATTAAGGGAGGAAAATTCATACCTGAGGGAAGCGGTGAAATTATTCCTTACTTAAATTATAACGGGGAAGCGATGGATTTCGGCAGAGTTCCTATTATATCATTTAGGCAGAACGAAAAGGAAATCCCGCTGATTTTAAGAGTTAAGGAACTTCAGGACGCTTTAAACACGGTTCAGTCAGACTTTATGAACAATTTACAGGAGGACGCGAGAAACACAATTCTTGTGCTTAAAAATTATGACGGAACGAATTTAGGAGAGTTTAGGAAAAATCTCGCCAAATTCGGAGCCGTTAAGGTGAAAAGTTCAGACGGTGCCGAGGGAGGGGTGTCTACCCTTAAAATTGACGTTGACTCAAACAACTTTAAAACCGTTATATCAAACCTTAAAACAGCCATTGTGGAAAACGCCAGGGGGATTGACTCAAAGTCTGATAAAATGATTGGGAATTTAAGCAGAATGAACATTCAAAGTATTTACAGCGACACGGACCTTGACGCCAATTCTATGGAAACGGAGTTTAAGGCGGCTTTTGAGGAAATTTTCTTTTTTATTAAATTTTATGTTAAAAATTTTATATCGGGTGATTTTAAAGACGAAAAAATCGAGGTTATTTTTAACAGGGATATTTTAATAAACGAGACGGAAGCTATTGACAACTGTATTAAATCTTTAGCGATATTATCAAGGGAAACAGTCGTTTCTCAGCATCCATGGGTCGGCGACGTTTTAGAGGAAAAAGAAAAAATACAAAAAGAGATTTAGGAGGGGTTATTTTATGAAAAAAGAAGAATTATTAAAAATCGGGCTTACAGAGGAGCAAGCGGACATAATTGTTCAGATGAACGAGGAGAACATCGGAAAGATAAAAGTTGAGATGGGTGTTCGCGACGCTTTATTAAAACATAAGGTCAAAAATATTAAAACAGTTTTGCCTCTTATAGATTTTGATAAAATAAAAAACGGGGAAGAAGGGATTTTTGGAATAGAGGAGCAGATAAAAGAGCTTAAAAACTCAGAGGACACGGCCTTTCTTTTTGAGGACGACAAGGTTACAGGCGCTAAAGCGGAAGAAAGCGGAAACGGCGGGAAAAAGCCTAAAAACGGAAAAATGACTTATACTCAGATGTGCCGTTTAATATAGGCAATTTTATTTATTTTTCTATGGAAATACCGCATAATTAAAAAATAAAAATAATTTTAGCGGCAGCGGCAAAAAAATTTGAATGAAAGTGTTATTTTTTCAAGAAAAAAATGACACTTTTTTTTGTAAAATTGTTTTTATTTCCTTTTGTGCGGTGTTTCCCTATACAAAAAAATTATTATTTCAGGAGGTTTTTTTATGGCTAAATTTGACAGTAAATCTTTTAATCCACAGGCTTTTGGTAAGTATATAGAGACTTTACCGAAAACAAAGAAAAACGAACTTATTAAGGGAGGAATACTGAAAGGCAACAGCGAGATACGAGAGGCTTTCGGAAGCCAAACCGGTACAGCCTACGCTATTTTGCCTATTTACGGAAGAATAGGTGGCGACGCTTTTAACTATGACGGTGTGAACGACATAGAAGCGGAGACGACCTCGTCTTTCGAGAGGGGAGTTGTGGTAGTCGGACGAGCGATGGCGTGGCTTGAGAAAGATTTTTCTGAGGATATTACAGGGGGCGCTGAATTTATGGACAACGCCGCCGTTCAAGTGAGCGATTATTTTGACAACGTTGACCAAAAGACCATATTATCGATTTTAAAAGGCATTTTCAGTATGACGGGGAAAGAAAACCTTAAATTCGTAAACGGCCACACTTATGATATTTCCGCCGAAACAGGGGAGCTGGCTTTTGTGGACGCCGTAACATTAAACAACGCCGTACAGAAGGCGGGAGGCGACAACAAAAACAAATTCAGCGTGGTTATTATGCACAGTGTTGTGGCGACAAATCTTGAGAACCTTAATTTATTGGGGTATCTTAAACAAACCGACCAGTCAGGTATTCAAAGAGATTTAACCTTAGCCACATGGAACGGCAGAATAGTTCTTATTGACGACGATATGCCTGTTACGGAGAAAGATGGGTATAACGAGTATACTACCTACATATTAGGTGAGGGAGCGTTCGATTATGAGGATATTGGGGCGAGAGTTCCTTTTGAGATGCACAGAGACCCGAAAACCAACGGAGGGCTGGACACTTTATACGCAAGAACGAGAAAATGTTTCGCTCCTTTCGGAATATCTTACACTAAAACAAAACAGGCAAGCCTGTCGCCTACAGACGAGGAACTTTCCGACGGGGGAAACTGGGAGCTTGTAAATAACGGATTATCCGGAGACGACAAGGAATGGATTGACCACAAGGCTATCGCTATCGCCAGGGTTATTTCAAGAGGATAAAAGAGGTGATTTTTTGATTGAGAGGATAATTGAGAGGCTTGGCCAATTTGGGATAGAAGTCAAAATCTCTGACAGAAGGCTGATTATTGCCGAATATGAGAACGCGCTGTCTTTTATAAGGGCGTCATGTAATATTGATGAAATTCCGAACGACCTTGAAAATGTGATTATCGAGAGAACCTGCGGTAATTTTTTATTTGTTTTAAAAAATTTTAGAGGACTTGACGGGGCAGATTACGAGGCTTTTGTCAAGGAAATCGCTGAAGGCGACGTTAAAGTGGTTTTTGACGAGGATTCAGTTTTAAGCGAGGAGCAGAAAATTGACAAGGTTATTGATTTTCTTATGGGATACGGGGAAGAGATTATATTATCAAAAAGGTGTATTTGCTGGTGACGGGGGATTAATTTTTTATGAAAGACGTTAAATCTATTATAGAAGGTTTTTTTAACGGGGTATGCGATATATTTGAGTTTATTGAGTATAAAGACGATTTTGGTATTATACAATCGGAGGAAAGGCTTGTTTTAGAAAATATTCCGTGCAGGGTTTACTATAAAAACACCAAGGCAGCTATTAAAGGAAAAGTATCGGACTATGTTACTCAGAAAGTCAGTATTATGGTTGGCAGAGATATTTCTATAAAAAACGGCTCAGTCATCAAAGTCACTCAAAACGGATATACCGCTTTTTATCAAAAGACCGGCGAGGCGGCCATATACGATAATCACAGGGAGATTGAGGCGTCTCTTAAAAACATGTTTTCTTAGGAAATTTACTAAAGCTTTGGGGGATTTTAGGTAAACGGGAATTTTATAGTAAATGGGACCTGAGAAAAAAGCGGCAAGTTTATTGACTATAAAAAAGGAGGTGATTTTTTGACGAACAATATTGTGGGGGGAATAGCGAAAGCTATTTTTAACGAATTTGGGAAAGATACGGTTATATATTCTGAGGAGGTTAAGCAGGGGTTTAAATATCCCTGTTTTTCCATTACTCTTTTAAAGGCCTCAAGCGAGAAAGGAATCGGAGGGAGAGTCAAGTATATAAATTCTTATGTTATAAGGTATTTTCCTAAGGAAAAGCTAAAAAACAAGGATATGAACAGTATATTAAAAAGACTTTTTAAATGTCTGGAGTTTATAGACGCCAAAAGAGTGATAAGAGGATGCGATATGCGTTCGGACAAGAGCAGCGCCGTTAATATAAACAGTCTCTCATCAGAGTATGAGAGCGGCGACGGGGTTTTAAATTTCTTTGTCAATTATAACTTTCACGAGGTCTCGCTTGAAACAAACGAGCTTATGAGAAGTCTCAAGGCTGTAAACGGAAAAGGAGGGGATTATTATGGAAAATAAAGAGGATATAGGAAAACAGGCGAACAAAGAGGAAAACAATAAATATTCTAAAAGCGTTCTTTTAAAAAGCGGGGAGTTCAGCGATAAAAAAGATTTTATCGCCGTATTGCTTGAGGAGGGCAAACTTTACTCAAAAAGTGAGGTCAACTCTATTGTTAAGAACTATTTTAAAAGGAGAGGGATATAAAGTTTCTAAAAAAGACTATTATAGTCAACAAACTTAAAAACAAACAAGTTCAGCGTTTAAAAATCATTTTCGCGGCGCTGCCGTCAGTCGGTGTAGGCTTCTGGCTACGCTCTTCTTCCAGCGCCTTGTAAAAATGATTTTTTACTCGCTTTCTTTTGCTCATTTTCAAGTTTGTTGAATACAAACGGCTTTTTTAGAACCTGTCTAAAATCTAAAAAAAGCCTGTCTAAAAACAAAATATACACAAAAAATCAGCGAAAATAAAATCATTTTGGAGTGTAATGATTTTATTTTCACTGATTTTTTGGATATTTTAATAGTTTTTAGACAGGCTCGTAGAAAATAAGAGTTTGAGTTTTCTTTTAGGCTTCTAAAGAAAATGAGAGAAGTCTATTTTTTATAGTCGAAGTACTTTAAAAAAGAAAAAGGAGGCGAAATGAAAATTATTTTTCGCGAGGCGGAAGAGAGAGCATGGCCTGTGCCTATGACTGATGACGCTGATACAGCGAAAAGAATTTTTAACCGCCGAACTTGTTTGTTTTTAAGGAAACACCGCACAAAGGAAAATAAAAATAATTTTTCAAATTTAAAATTTCCGTTATCGTGTCATTTTTCAAGAAAAATAACACTAACACTCCAATTTTTTTAAAAAATTATTTTTATTTTTGAATTGCGCGGTATTTCCTTAAGTTATTTAACTATACAGTATTAAATTAAAAAGGAGAGATTTATATGGCAGCGGGCGGAGGTATTTTTACAACGGAGAACAAGGTTTTACCTGGAGCGTATATTAACTTTATTTCTAAAGCGAGAGCTATTGGGAATATTGGGGAACGGGGCGTTTTAGCCATGCCCTGGTACGGGGATTTTGGAAAAGTCGGTGAGATTATCGAGATTGACGCGGAGAGTTTTCAAACGGATTGTGTAAAAATCTTAGGACACAGTTATTCGGAGAACTGTATGTTACCTTTAAGAGAGGCATTTAAGGGAGCCAAAACAGTTAAACTTTTCAGAATGGGCGGAGGCCAAAAAGCCTCTGGAACAGGGGGAAATTTAACTGTTACCGCTCTTTTTGAGGGGGAAAGGGGAAACGACATTAAAGTTGTTATATCAAACGACCCTGACGGAAGCGGTTTTATTGTAGAAACTTATTTAGACGGGTATTTAAGAAACAGTCAAAATGTAGGTAACGCCGGTGAGCTTGAGGACAACGATTTTGTTTCATTCTCGGGAAGCGGAGCCCTTTCTCAAAATGCCGGAATAGTCCTTACGGGAGGAACTAACGGGGTTTCATCCGGCGAGGATTATTCGGAATTTTTAAACGCCTTGGAGTCAGAGGATTTTACGACGGTGATTTATCCGGGAAGCGACGATGTTACGAAAGGTCTTTTCGCCCAGTTTACAAAGCGTCTAAGAGAGGACGAGGGGTATAAAGTTACATGCGTTTTAAACGGTTTTGACGCCGATTTTGAGGGAGTAATCAATTTAAGCTCAAAATGTGACTCAATGTATGGATTTGATGAGGGTTCTTTAATATACTGGGTCGGAGGTATGGCGGCGGGTGCCGAGGTGAATGAGAGCCTTACCAACAAAGCGTATGACGGGGAATTGAGAGTTTTGACAAACTTTAAGAAATCCCAGCTTAAAGAAGCCGTAGAAAACGGAAAATTTATTTTTTACGGCGACAGGGACTCAGTAAGGGTTTTAAAGGACATAAACAGTTTTGTTTCTTTTTCTCCAGAAAAGAACAGGGATTTTTCAAATAATCAGATTATAAGGATTCTGGACGCTGTAGCTAACGACACAGCCAGAATTTTTAATGAGTATTATCTTGGCAAATGTCAGAACAACGCCCTTGGAAGAGATATTTTTAAAACGGAGCTTGTAAGTTATCATCAAAAGCTTATGGCCATAGGCGCTATTGAGGCTTTTATTCCTGAGAATATCACGGTTTCTCAGGGAGGGGAAAAGGGAGACGTTATCGTGAACGAATACATTGAGCCTATTGGGGCTATGGAAACGCTCTATATGACGTGTATTGTGGGATAGCTGCTATATGAGTTTAAAGGAAATACCGCGCAATTCAAAAATAAAAATAATTTTTAAAAAAAATTGGAGTGTTAGTGTTATTTTTCTTGAAAAATGACACGATAACGGAAATTTTAAATTTGAAAAATTATTTTTATTTTCCTTTTTGCGGTGTTTCCTAAAAATGAACAAATTCCTCGGTGAAAAAATTTTTTCAAGTTCATTGCTTATAAGACTAAGCGACATTAAGGGATCAATAAAAATTTGTCCTATGAGGAGTAAGTCAATTTTTATTCAAAGTTTAAACAGTATTTAGCTGTCTTAAAAATAAAGTATTTTTTCCATATATACAGTAATTGCTGCAGGTATAGATTTTTAACGCGGATTCTATTATAACAAAATTTTTAGGAGGTTTTTTTATGGCAACTTTAAAAGCGTGGGACGCTATCAACGGCGCCGCCGGAAGATGCGTAGCCACTATTGGTTCGGATATTGAGGACATGATATATGTTAAAAACATAAAGGCGAAAGTAGAGAAGAGAAAAAGCGAGATAAAAGTTCTTGGACAGACAGGAGCGAAGCACAAAGCAAACGGCTGGAGGGGAACGGGAACGATGACGATGTATTACGCCACCACATTATTCAGAAAAATGATTGACACATATATAAGAGACGGCGTGGACACTTATTTTCAGCTTCTTATAGAGAATGACGACCCTTCGAGCGAGATAGGCAGGCAAACAATTATTCTCAAACAGGTGAATATAAACAACATTGATATAGCTAAATTAGACATTAATTCTACCGAGCTTGATGAGGAAATAGAGTTTACTTTTAACGACGTTGAGATAAGAAACGAGTTTAATCAGGTTGTCGGAGAATAGGAGGGGCTTTTATGACGTTTCAGCAATTTTTGAATCAAAATACCGTTGACTCGATTACGAAAGATGTTATTGTATCGGACAGGTTTAAAAACGATAACGGAGAGATTTTTAAATTCAGGATAAAGGCGATGACTCAAAGCGATTTTGAGGAAATAAAGAAAAAAGCTCTTTTCGGAAATATAGGAAGCGGTCAAATTGACGATGATATTTTAAACTGTTTTATAATAATAGAAAATACTTTAGAGCCTTCGTTTAAAGATTCGGAAAGTCTTAATATTCTTAACTGCTCCTCTCCGAGGCAATATTTAAACAAAGTGCTGTTATCGGGTGAAATCGCTTTTCTCTCAGAGGAGATTATAAAGCTAAGCGGATTTGACAGAGGGATTGAGGAGCTTTCGGAAGATGTAAAAAACTGATTGACGAGGGTGATTTTTACGCTAATTACGCTTTTTTTGCCCTCGAAAGATTTGGAATTTTACCATCCGTGTTTATGGAGATGAGTTTACGGGAGCGGGCCGTCATTATAGCTTTTATTGATAAGATTTTTGAGTGATACTAATATATCTTTATACAGAGATTCGCAAAATTTTTAGAGAGAATCAATGAAAGGATTTTTTAAGGAAACACCGCACAAAGGAAAATAAAAATAATTTTTCAAATTTAAAATTTCCGTTATCGTGTCATTTTTCAAGAAAAATAACACTAACACTCCAATTTTTTTAAAAAATTATTTTTATTTTTGAATTGCGAGGTATTTCCTTAAATATATCATATTTACTGAAGGTTATCTGTTTATTTTTTTTTGGTTCGCTATAATTAAAAAACTTTAAAATGAGCGAAAGAAAGCGAGATAAAAATTATTTTTACAAGGCGGAAAAGGGAGAGCGTAGTCCAAGATCTATGCCGGCGGACTGAAAATAAGCGAAAAAGATTTTTGGCCAACGAACTTATTTGTTTTTAAGTTTGCTGATTATATAAGCGAGGGGGGGGGATTTTTATGTACGAGTTTATTTTTCATTATGACGGCGAGGCGGGCAGCGAGGTTGTTCTGCCTCTCGCTCCTGAGTATATGAAAACAGAGGAAAAAAGCCTCAATAAGCTTATAAGGCTTTTTGGCGGGGGAGAGACTAATATTTTAAAAGGTCTTGGATTAAGGGATTTAACTTTAAAATTTTTACTTCCCAAAAATAATGTTCTTACAGAGATGAGTGAAAGTGAGTTTAACGAGCCTATTTTTTATCTGGCTAAGTTTAGGGAGTTTATAGACAACAAAAAGCCCGTGAGACTTACCATAACAAGAAAGCAGCAGAAAGGCGGGGTTATTTTCGCCGGAAATATTCTTGTTTCTTTTGAGGAATACGAGGTTATGGAAAATGCCGGGGAAGAAGGGGATTTTTGGGTTACTCTCAAATTAAAAGAGACTTTGAGGTAAGAGGTTATCGGACACTTAGAGGAAGGTATTTTACGGACATTGGAGGGGATTTTTTGGAATACCGGATTGTCGTGGGAGGAAAAAAAGGTACTTTTGATTTGACTGAGTTCTGCGCAGGGGAAGCTGTTATTACAAGTTATAAAAAAGGAAGGGCGGCTTCTCTTGAATTTACGGTTATGAGAGATACAGAGGGAAAATTTGTTTTTTTAGAGGGCGATTATGTTAAGTTTTTCGCCGGGAAAAATATTATTTTCGCGGGGTTTGTCTTTTCAAAAGAAAGAAATTCAGACCACTTTATAAAGGTAAAAGTTTACGATCAGCTAAGATATTTAAAAAACAAGGATACTTACAGCTATGTTTTTAAAACCGCCTCGGATGTTGTTATGGATATTGTGAAAAGCTTTAATTTAAAATACGGGCAGATAGACAACTCGGTTTATGTTATCGCCTCAAGAATAGAGGAAAACAAGTCGCTTTTTGACATTATTTTAAACGCTGTGGACATTACTTATAAAAACACGGGAAAAAATTTTATACTTTTTGACAAGGCGGGGAGAATTTATTTTAAAAACGAGGCTAATTTAAAACTGCCTTTGGAGCTGTCTGTAAGAGATAAAAGCGTCATTGACTTTTACGGCAGGACGGATATTGATTCAGACACTTTTTCTAAAGTGAAACTTTTATGGCAGGATAAGAGGAAGGATTTAAAAAGTCTTGTGACGGCGGAAAGTGAAGAGGGAATGAATAAATTCGGGATTTTGCAGTATTTTGAGAAAATGAGCGGGGAATATAATAATTTTCAGCTTAAAGAATGCGCCGAAAGTATTCTTAAAGAAAAGAATAGAGTGAGCTCTAAGTTTTCCTTTAAATGTATCGGACTTGGAAATGGCGAGGAGCTTATAAGAGCGGGCAACGGTATTTTTATTGATTCTCTGGACATAGGAGAGGAAATTATAAACGGTTTTAAGTTTATTGACAAGTGTGTACACAGGTTTTCTTTTAACGAGCACATTATAGAAATGGAGTTTCGTTCATAATTACAGTGCCTTCAATTTAGTTTGGCAAAAAACATTTTACGCGTGTGTGTGGGAGGAGTTTTATTGATTGACTGTGTGAAAAAGATTTGTTTTGACATGATAGGGGAGATGGTGTTTTCAGACACTGTTTTAGGAGTTGTCGAGACCGCATCTCCTTTATCGGTGAGAGTTTCTGATAAAATTATTTTAAGAGAGGGACAAATGATTTTATCAAGAAACGTTTCGGATTTTATTTTTGAGATTACCGTCAACCCTATGTTTCCTGATGATATTTCAAATGACGATGATTTTAGGAAAAGAAAAAAATACGTTGTCTACAACAGTCTTAAAAAAGGGGAGAAGGTCATTTTGGCGAAAGCGGATGGCGGACAGATTTATTTTATAATCGACAGGGCGGTATGACGCTGGAAATCGCGGAAATAAAACAACGGGGAGAGTGATTTTTTGATTCCTATAAGTGTGGACGACTTTGACGAGAGGGTTTTTAATTTTGACAGTGTTTCTTTTACATATGGAATTAAATATGAGCAAAATAAAATAAAGGAATATATAGACGGGCTTAACGCCGTTAAACAAGCGATTTACAAAATACTTATGACAGAGAGGGGCGTTTTTGAGATTTATGATTCTAAGTTTGGTATAGCTCTTTCTGATTTATTCGGAAAAAGTGTTTCTTATGCCAGGAGTGAACTTCCCACAAGAATTGAAAACGCTCTTTTATATGATGACAGAATAAAAAAAGTATATGATTTTTCTTTTCCAGATGTAAAAGAAAAAGGTATTCTTTCCGTCAAATTTTTTGTTTTATCAGTTTTCGGCGAGGAAGAGTTTACTCTGGAGGTGAACATATAATGTTTGAGAACATGACGTTTGATTATATTTTAAAACGGGCTTTAAACAATGTTTCAGGAAATGTGGACAAAAGAACGGGTTCAGTTATTTATGACGCTATCGCGCCGTGCTGTATGGAAATAGCCAAAATTTACGAGGGTCTCGACGGCGTTTTAAAAGAAACTTTCGCCGATACCGCCGAGAGAGACTTTTTAATAAGGCGGGCGGCGGAGAGAGGGATTTTTCCGAAACAAGCTTCAGCCGCCGTTATGAAAGGCGTATTTAATATTGATGTTCCTATAGGTTCAAGATTTTATATAGATTCGGTTACTTATTACGTTTATGAGAAAATTTCAGACGGGGTTTTTAAAATGGTATGTGAGACTTTGGGAAAAGACGGTCACAGGCATTTTGGTAAAATACTCCCTTTAGATAATATAGAGGGTCTTGAGACGGCGGAAATCACAGATGTTATTGTTACGGGAGGGGATGAGGAGGATACGGAGGTTTTTAGAAAAAGATATTTTGACAGCTTTTCAGCCCTCGCTTTTGGCGGAAACAAAAAAGACTATACAGAAAAAGTTAATCTTATATCGGGGGTGGGAGGCTGCAAAGTTTTTCCCGCTTTTTTTGGAGGGGGAACCGTAAGGCTTGTTATTATTTCCTCGGATTATTCCTCTGTTTCCGACGAGTTTAGAAAAGAGGTCAAACTTATGGCGGACCCTTACGGCGAGGAGGGAGAGGGCGTGGGTTTCGCTCCTATTGGGCACAGGGTGTTTGTTGACAGCGTTATTGAGAAAAGAGTTAATGTTTCCGTTTCCGCTGAACTTTCCGCCGACGCCGATTTGGACTTTATACATGAAAAGGTATATGGGAAAATAAGCGACTATTTTTATGAGCTGTCAAAAGGCTGGGCTGACAGAGACAGAGTTGAGATTGTCGCTATGAGAATCGGTACGGAAATTTTCGATATTTCGGGAATTAAGAATATTTTTTCCGTGTCTCTTATGAACGGCGACGATTTTTTAAGTTTTATTCTTAATTCGGACGAAATTCCAATTATTGGGGAAATTATTTTTAACGGAGAGGTTTTACGGTTTCCTTACGGCAATTTTAGTATAGACAAAAAATAATTTTTGTTTTTTATGTTAAACGGACACATTATATTCATATTTTTTGAATAAGATTACAGCGATTTCATTACATATGAAGACAAAAAACTTATTTTATTTGAGTTTTTTATCTTTATCTATAATGGAATTGCTGTAATATAAACGCTGAAAGCCTTAAAAAATATTAGGGAAACACCGCACAAAGGAAAATAAAAATAATTTCTCAAATTTAAAATTTCCGTTATCGTGTCATTTTTC
Source organism: uncultured Clostridia bacterium (assembly GCA_910579745.1). Taxonomy (GTDB): domain Bacteria; phylum Bacillota; class Clostridia; order Lachnospirales; family CAG-274; genus MGBC114079. The sequence goes on from CAJTVH010000009.1 coordinate 51,987, forward strand.
AAGAAAAATAACACTAACACTCCAATTTTTTTAAAAAATTATTTTTATTTTTGAATTGCGCGGTATTTCCTTAGATAAAATATTTTTTCTATACTCTGTTTACTTTGGAATTGCCTAGGGCTTCTTTTATAAGGGGAGGGGATTTGTTTTGGCGCTTATTGATTATATACCTCGTTTTTTGAGAGATATAGATGAGTTTACGGCTCTTTTTTCAGCTCTTGACATTGAGATTTTAAACGCCGAAAGTTTTTTGAAAAAGCTTATGGACGGACAGTTTATATTTTACTGTGACGAGGAATATCTGCGTATTTTTGAGAAAGCTCTGGGAATTGAGAGTTATAAAATCTCAGAGGAAAAAAGACGCGAGAAAATTATTTTAAAATTTAACGAGAAGCTTCCTTACACGGTTTTTCGTCTCAAAGAAAGTCTTTCGGCGATATGCGGGGAAGAAAATTATTCTCTATTTTTAATATATGACGAGTATAGGCTTATTTTAAGGATTTTAAATAAGGATGACGACGTTTTGAGACAATGCGGGGAGCTCCTTGAGAGAATGATACCCGCGAATATAAAAACTGATACGATTATTTTTAACACTCATGAAGTTGTCGGAAAGTTTAAACATTCTTATTTAAGCGGATTTACTCATTCAGAGATTTACTCAAAGATTCTTTAGGAGGTGTTTTTATGGCTTCCTCTACCGACAATTTCAATTTAAGAAAAGACGGCAGGGACGATTATTACGATATTGATGTTGTTAATGACAACTTAGATAAAATTGATTCGGCGCTTCAAAAAATTAAAAAAGAGGCCGAGAATAAGAACGGTGGAAACGCCGATATGTTAGGAGGAAAATATGCCTCGGATTTTACGGGTTATGAGGTGTTCGGATCTATTGACGAGTTATCCGAATCCGTTTATGAGGGGTTGTTTTATATAAGTAACTCACAGATTACGGGAATATCCTTAAAATCGGGACAGGAAACGGATGTACAGCCTGATAAGTCGGTTGTTTTTGATAATTACACAAGAATATACACAGGTACTGACGGGAGGCTGTATATTAAAACCGACAAATATTATGAAGAGGAATCAATATGGGAGAAGGGGACGTTTAAATCTTTCGCTTTTGACGGACATAGACATATAGCGGAGGATATAACGGATTTTCCGTTAAAGTTACCGGCTGACGGAGGAAACGCTGATACGGTGGGGGGAAGGAGAGCCTCTGATTTCGCGGAGGCGGGTCACAGCCATGGAAAAAGTGATATAACGGATTTTCCGTTAAGCTTACCAGCCAATGGAGGAAACGCCGATACGGTGGGGGGAAAGAGAGCCTCTGATTTCGCGGAGGCGAGTCACAGCCACGGAAAAAGTGACATAACGGATTTTCCGTTAAGCTTACCAGCTGACGGAGGAAACGCCGACACAATATCGGGGATAGGAATAGACGGTATACAGATAAAACAAACGGGAACATCTTCTTACACGGACTGGAACGAAATTATTGAGCCTGGTTTTCATAAGTTAATGCCCCATACAGAAAACGAGCCGAACAGCGGAGACTGGTTTTTTCCCATAGTGTTTGCCTATGACACAACCGGTATTACTCAATTAGCCGTAGCTTATAGATATGACTGGATATATATGAGACATAAAAAGAAACTTGACAGCGGAATAACAGGCTGGACGGAATGGAGGAAAATAGGAGGGGCCTTTGAGCAGACCGTGAAAACAGACGGGACAGATTTAAATACTTTACACGGGAGCACGGAGTTATACAATTTGCAGGGAGATTTTATCAACGGGCCCGATGGTGTAGGCTTATGGGGGAGTCTGCTTTCTTTATACGGAACTGGTTCGATAAAAACGATACAAGTGTATTTCCCAGATGCAGGAAATGGGGCGTATATAAGGAGATGTAAGGTAAACGGCTCTAGCTGGAGCGAGTGGGTAAATATCGGCGGCGAGGCTGTTGAGAGTATAAGGAAAAGCACAAAGACCTTTACCGCCTCGGCGGGGAACTGGTACAGGCTTGTAAAGGGAAAACCGCACAACGGCTCCGACAACAGCGGGGCGTGCGGAATTATGACTATAACGGCGGATTCCGCGGAGTATTATAGCGGAGATGTTATTTCCGTGGTTCAAAACGGAAGTTCTGGAAGTTTTACCATACTTAATCACAGTAAGCACAACGGATTTTTTAACTCCTATAGAATGGTGAGAGGAAATGACGGATATATGTATATAGACGGATACACAAATTTAAACGGGGGATTAACCTCGCTTACGTTTACTTTTTCAGGAGTAGGCTGGAACATACGCGACTATATAGCGGTAATAGGGTCTAATTTCGGAAGCGTCGTTATGGAGGCGGCGGTATAACGAATATTTATGTTACCAAATAGATTTATAAAATAATAAATAATCAAGCTTTTAATAAAACTTGGCATAGAAAGGGATTATTTTATTTGTTTCTGCCTAATGATTTTTCAAATTGCCAGAGTATTAAATTTTTTGGAGGTGTTTTTTATGGATGAGTTTATTGAGGGTTTAAAAATATTTATAAGCGCCCTTATCGCTTCAGGGGTTTCTCTTTTTGGGGCGAGTTTTAAATACATATTGGTTTTAATTCTCCTTATGGCGGCGGATACTGTTTTTGGGTGGATAAGGAGCAGAAAAAATGGAACGTGGAAAGTTTCTGCCGCTAAAAGCGGGTTTATAGGAAAGATAATAGAGCTTATATTTATAGGGGTGTTATATCTTCTTGACTGGATTTTTCAGACGAACTTACTTAAATATATGGGGGTATTTTATTTTGGCATATGTGAAACGGCGAGCATTATTAATAATTACTGCGGGATAAACGGGAATTTACCTGAAGGGACGGAGGAAATTATAAATAAAGCTCGGTTAGGTTTTGGTAATATGGTTATATCTAGAATAAAAAGCGTTATAAACAGTTTTTTTGATTCGGGAAACGGAAAAAAGAATGATTGAGAATTGGTTATAGCCAAACAACTTGAAGATGAGCGAGAGAAGACTGTGCTCAGTTACAGAGTAAATGAATTGTTATAAAAAGAAGCAAAGGATGTGAGTCTTATTATGAAAGATTTTAAGAAAGCGGAGAGGGAGTTTTTTTCTAAAAGATGCGAGAAAATTTTAACTTCTTCCACGGGAAAAAAAGTTTCCGACAGAACTTTCAAAATTCTCTCTGATAGGTTATCGGATAATGATAAAAGTTTGCTTTTTAAATATGCCGAGGAGGTCAACTCAGAGAACGCCGAAACGGAAGAGCTTCTTTATTCAGGAGGTTTTTTCGACGGCATTGTTTTCGCCGTGAAAAGCGGAAGAGTATGATATTTTTTTAACCGAATTACAGCAACCGCCCTAAAATTAAAAAGAATATTTATTCATGTTAGAGCGTATCTGAAAACTAAAATACGCGCGAAAAATTATAAAAAATAAAACGAAAGACAATTTATCAGAGTATATATGAAAATATGACCGTGATTTTTTTGTTTTACAAATACGGTGATATATAGTTTTACATAGGATGTATTTAGGCGGTTTTAAAAAATACCTCCCTTTTTTACATAGGGAGACGTATAGAGGAAATTTGAGACGAGACTTATAGTCAAAGCGGCTGAAAAAAGCTAAAGGAGGCGAATTGAAAATTATTTTTCGCGGGGCGGGGGAGGGAGAGATGTCTGTGCCTATGCCGACTGACGCTGACGCGGCGAAAAGGCTTTTCAGCCGCTCCGGACTTGTTTGGTTCTAAGTTTTTTGAGTATAGAGGAGTTTCGCTTGGCAATAGGGTTTGTTTATTAATCCATTATCAGTTTACTGTTAATCCATTTTCCGTAAGAGTTTTTACCCTCCTCAATCAAGGCCGTGCCGCGGGATATATCTGTTATATGCTTTACAAGCCCAACGGCTTTATCATTTTCACAAAGTACGGTAAATTTTACTTTATCAGTATATTCGGTATCATATATTATATGCTCTCCTCCGAGAATCTCATATTGTATTTTTCCCGATGTATTATAGTCAACTGTTATATATATATATTTATACAATATTTTTTCTATTATTTTAGCTGAAAGAACCCCTTCTTTAGCTGATTTTCCATAGGCTCGGACAAGTCCGCCGGTACCTAAAAGAGTTCCGCCGAAATATCTTGTGACAACAATTACGGCGTTTTTTAGGTCTTCCCCCCTAAGGACGTCTAACACGGGAAGACCAGCCGTTCCGCTTGGCTCCCCGTCGTCGCTTTGTTTCTCTATCTCATTTTTACCGCCTATTCTATAGGCGAAAACGTTATGAGCCGCGTTATAATGTTTTTTCTTTATACTTAAAATAAATTCTCTTGCCTCGTCTTCTGTGGACACGGGTTTTACCGCCGCTATAAATTTAGATTTTTTTTCCGTTATTTCAGCCTCGCCAAATTCATTTACGGTTTTAAAGTGTTTTAACATTTTTTACACCTCTTACGGTTTTTATATAACGCTTTTCTGCGTTTAAATATTTTACTGTGGAGAACATATTGAAAATTGTTATAGACATAGCCAAGAAATTTGAGGAAATACCGAGGGGAAATAAAAAGTTTTATTTTTGTGTCTTTTTCTTTGAGAAAATAATGACTTTGTTTAAGTTTTTTGCCGGTAAGGGTGATATTATTTTTATCAGACTTTTTTAGGACTTTACAATAATTTCTTAGTTTTAAAAAAAGTCTATTTTTAAGTTACACGGTATTTCCATGAACAGACGCACAGTTTATATCAAGCTCTCTATCGCCGAAAGTCCTTTTATCAATATATTTGAGTCGTAAAATTTACTTGCTATCAAAGAATTTGACACAGCCTCGCTTATTCCAGCGAACATTGGCTTTCCGTAAAGCATAGTAAGAACGGCGAAAAGAATCCATATTACAAGTACGCCCTGAGCGAAGCCCAAAATTCCACCTCCTAATTTATTAGCCGTTCTCAAAACAGGAAGGCGGCTTATTATATTAAGTGTGTTAGCGAGAATTTTAAAAAACACGAACAAGAACAAAAAGACAATTATCATAGCTATTATATTTATAATAAATACAGTTATATATTCGCTTATATAGTCTGTGTAATCTAATTTACCGCCTATGTTATCAATTAAATCTGTTTGAAGAAATTCGGGAATATTAAGACTTTTTACAAGGGATTCCCCTGTCTCGTTATCTAAATTTAAAAAAGTGTTTCCCACATAAGATTTTATACTTTCAAATATACTCGTGTCTCTTAGTATGTTTGCCAAAATAGGACTCAAAATTCCTGATAAAACGGCTGAGATTAATGTGGTGAAAAATCCTAAAAGTGTGTGTATAAGGCCTCTGTGATAATAAAAATAAGTGCAGGCTGTAAGGAAAACGATTACTATCACGTCCGCTATATTAAATTCATTCATTGATTTTTTCCTCCCAAAATTTTTATTTACGGCGGTTAAATTTCTTAGAGAGTATCTGAAAACTAAAATACGCGAGAAAAATTATAAAAAATAAAACGAAACAGAAAAGCTTTTCTATTTAATTGAACTGTTTTCGTTTATTTTTTAATAATTTTTTGGACATTTCTCGTATATAACTGATAGCTTATGATAGTTTTCAGATACTCCCTAAATGAAATTTCTGAAACTTGGACTTTACTGAACTGATTCATTTTAATCGTCTGGGTTAGGAGAGGCGGGATTAGCCTCATTAGGGGTTTGTTCAGGCGATTGGACGGGGGTCTGTTGGGGCGCCGCCTCGATAGGCGGAGACGAGTTATTCTCACGGTTTGTATTTCCCGAGTTATTAACGTTATTTGTATTGTCGGGAGGTGTTTGGTTTAGGTTATTATTGCTATTAGACCCATTTGAGGTATTTGAGCCGTCTATATTATTATTAGACTCTAAAGGCGATGGGTCGATTTCTTCCGGACGTTCATCATCGTTATTCTCAGCGGGTTTATTATTGTTTTTATTATTAGAGGCGGGCACTGATGTTTGGCGGATATTATTATTTTTATTATTACTCGTCGGGGGTTTAGTATTTTTATTTTTTATAATTGAGGTTTCCGGTTTTTCCGATTTTGGAGAGACTTTTACCGTGGTCTCTTCTGATCTGGCTTCCGACTCGGTTTGAGAAGGGAGTTTAATTTCCTCTTTTGTCTCTTCTTCCTTATTTTCATTATCAGGATTGTATAGCTGCTGATTTTGAAGAACCTCGTCCGTGAGTCTGAAAATAGAAGCTTTATTTGTCCCAACGAACAAAACCAAGTCGTCATTATTTATAAGCAGAAGTTTTTTTGTATCTTGGCCGGTATTATATTCCCACATAAGTTTTCCGGAAAGGCTGTAATTTTTAAAGCTCCTATCCATTCCTATTAAAACGGAATTTTGGGACGGGTATATACCAGTAACCTTTTTTTCGGATAAAACGCTGAATTTTTGATTTCCGTTTTTATCATAGCATATTGTTGTGCCGTTTTCGAGAGCATCTTCTCCCGAGTTTATGATTTTTTCCCCGAAAGAAGCGTATACGTTGGCGTTTTGGTCAAAAGCTACTTGTTTTATCTGATTTTTAAACTTGATTTTATTTTTTTCTTTGTATTTTTCAGCCGTGTCGGGGTTTACATACACAAATGTAAGAGAACTGTCTGAAGCTATCGCCACAGAGTTGTTATCAATAAAATTTATCACACCGCAGACCGCTTCCGCCTCATCGAAAGACGCGAAAACGGTGCTGCTTGTCTCGCTTTCCTTTATATTTTCCTCATTTATATTATAAAAAGAAACCCGTGAGCTTACTGATATTTCATTTATATTAAGAAATCCCACCGCTAAAATATTTCCGCTCTTTGAGATACTTGACGAAACGGGTATTCCGTGAGCTATCTGGAAGTGGCCTGAAAATATCACATTTCCGTCGGAATTATAAACCTCAAGCTGATATTCTGAGTCGGAAGACGTTATTATACTGGAGTATCCCTCAGAATTTAAGGAAAAGCTTACAATAGGATTATTTGTTTGTACGGAGTATTTTTTTCCATCGCTGTCATAGACTATCATAACTCTGCCTTTTTGCTCGCTCACACCTATAATACTCTCATTTTGAACCATATAAGGAAGAGTCATGTTATAAGTCTCGCTCCACAATATTTCTCCGCTTGAGTCTATATATTGCACCCCGTCTTTCGTACAGTAATATATATGATTTTCCCACACTGCGAAATCAGCTTTATTTCCCGCGTCATAGGAAAAGTCTTTTATTGTTTTTATATTTGACGTGTATTTTCCATTTGTGACGGTCTGCCCGTATTCCATTGATATTAACGCGGCTAAAAACGCCACCAGAATCACCACAAGAAAGAAAATCTTTTTATTTGTTTTTGTTTTGTTTTTTTCTCGCGTCATAATTTAATCTCCGTGAAAATGCCGTTTATAAAAAGTTCTCAAATATACAAAATCAAGAGAGCGGGAGGCCTTTTTTGGACTCCCGCTCATAACGGGTGGGGGCTTTTTTTGGAAAGGCTGATTTAACCGATTTAATTGCCCGCGCTTTTTAAGCGGAGGCGCTTTACTTTTATGCCCGAAGTATTTTTATGAAATAAAAATATGAATAGCTTTTGACTCAACCGTTTTTTAGATTATGTAAGGGTTCATTTATTTGGAGTATTCCCTGTAATATTTAGCGAATTCTTTATCCACTATTGTAATATGCTGTACAAACAAATCGAGAATAGTTTTATTAACATCGATTATTACAGAAAGGGAAGCACCATCTGTCTTAAATTTCTCAAATAATTTATCTACTTTTTTTATAAATTCCTCATGAGCGACTTTATGTTGTTGATATTTAGGGTATCCGCTTTTTACCTGAAGCTCTTCCTCATTATCAAAATGATCTTTTACATAATTTTCCAAATATTTGAGAGTAGGAAGAAGCTCTTCAGCCGCCTTGCCTCTTTTTCCAGCCTCGAAAATAGCGTTCATTTTACCTATAATATCTTTATGCTGAGAGTCGATACTCTCAACTCCTGTCGCTAAACTTTCTTTCCAAAACATAATATAAATCCTCCTTATTTTTTATAAGATTTTTTTCGCAAATTTTAAATACTTACTTTTCTGATAAGATTATCAGAAGCTGTTTTACGATTTTTTGAAAAAATCTGTTATTAGATCTGTTCAACAGTCTGATAACGCCTCTTGACAAATTTTTTCCGTTATAATTTGACTAAAATTTATACCATAATTTCTAAATATCAAGGTTAAAATTAGATTTAGACTGACGAGAAAATGTTTTGTCAATTATTATTATTTAGATTATTGAGCAAATCGTATTAAATATTAATATATATATTTATTTTAAAACCAATATAAAAATTTTGCAACTAAAATTTATAATAGAATATGTTAAAAAACCAAAATATGCACAAAAAAACGCGAAGTCACATTGTGTTTATGGCTTCGCGCCTTTTTAATTTTCAGACGTATAACAGCGGTTAAGAAACTGCAAAATTAAGAATTATTTTTTAGTCGTTTTGTTTTGCTCCACAGTTGGGGCAGAAGTCACTTCCATCTGGAAGAGGAGAGTTACAGTTTTTACATACGGGCGCCGACTCTTTAGAAACATTTTGCCGCGGAGTAACGTGCTGTGTTTTGTTTGACTCAATATAGTTAGCGGCGCGATTAGCCATTTTAGTTTTGAAAGAATCAAAAGCGGCGTAACCGCCCTCAAAATTATTAGGATTATCCGAACTGTCAGGGTCTATTAATTTTTTTCTTATATCGCTTGTGTTTTTAAAAAGCATAATCAAAATAAGCGAATATTCAAAGAGAATCCTGACAAAGAGGTTTCCAAAGACTATAAACAAAAGACCTATTAATAGAAAATCAACGTCGGAAAAGCCGTAAAAGAACGTTATTACGCCGACGATTGTAATAGTCGCGGTTAAGGCTATATAAAGTATTTTGAAAAACGCTTCTATGAAAAGAGAGCGAAAGTTCAAGAAATTATAAAGACAGTTTTTAAATCCAACAAATTTACCCTCGTTTTTAGGGTTAAGAAAAAGAAAATAGACGAATATAGCTGCTATAATTGAAGCGATAAGAACAACTGTGGTTATAGTGTCCAAATTCTGAAGAATACTTCCGCCTGAGCTGTAGTCGTAGTCGTTATAGCCGCCGTAACCGCCATAGCCGCTGTAACCGCCGTATGAGCGAATCAACATTATCATATTATGTAGCCTCCCTTAAAATAATTTATATATGGTAATTTATAAATGCCGGCGTTTTTATACTAATTATCCAGTATTTAAATAGAAATTAGCATTAATTGTTTACACTGACAATTATATTATTACATAAAAAGTTAAGTTTTGTCAATATTAACAGGCACAAAAAAACAATTTCGGATACTTTCCGAAATTGTTTTTCTAAAGTGCATATACTAACAACAAAAATAATGAGGAAATTGAGATATATGCCCGGAACCGGAATCGAACCGGTACGGGATCAACTCCCGCAGGATTTTAAGTCCTGTGCGTCTGCCAGTTCCGCCACCCGGGCATAATGGGAACAATAGGGCTCGAACCTATGACCCTCTGCTTGTAAGGCAGATGCTCTCCCAACTGAGCTATGCTCCCATAAAAAACGACTCAAAAGGGGCTCGAACCCTCGACCTCTGGCGTGACAGGCCAGCGCTCTAACCAACTGAGCTATTGAGCCGCAGTATATATCACAAAGGAAATAACCTTAACGACTTTTATATTATACAACTTAAAGAAATTAATGTCAAGTGTTTTTTTTAAAAAATTTACAAAAATATTTTACGCTGGTTTATTTACTTTATTAAAAAAGAAATTATTATTAATATTTAAAATTTTACGCAAAGTATAACTTTATAAAACTTTTTTTACACGAGCGATATTGTGTAAGTTAAATTTAATTGACAGTACAATTGATATATAGTATATTTTTTACAAGTGTTTTTTGCTTATTTAAAACTTTTATAAGGTATGTTTTATGAGGGCTTTTAATTTATGGTATATTTGAAAAATATGTATTTATAATCAATTATAGCCATTAGCGAGATTTTTTAGTGAGGAACGATAAAAAATTTTTTAATATGGCGGATTTATTGCTGTTTCGAAAGAAATACAATATAAGAATTATATTTCTGGGAGGATATTGTGTTATGATGAGACTTATAAGACCCGTTTTTTATAATGAGTTTGAGTGTATAGCGGATAAATGTTCTTATTCATGCTGTGCGGGATGGAATATTTCAATAGATAGTAATACGGCCAAAGAATATAAGACTTTTACGGGAGAGATTGGGGAAAAGGTAAAGGAATGCGTTGTCTCAGAGGATTCTTCTACTTATCATATAAAGCTTGACGAAAATAAAAGATGTCCTTTTTTGCGGGAAAACGGCTTATGTGAGATAGTGTTAAAAAAAGGACCGGAGTATTTGTCAAACACTTGCGCGAGATTTCCGAGAAGATTCGCTTTTTACGGGGATGTGGCGGAGATTTCTCTATCAAGCGCTTGTCCCGCTGTAACGGAATTTATGTTTAGAGAAGAACAGCTTTCTTTTTCCGAGGATTATATAGAAGACATCGTGGATATTGATGTAAACGATCCATCAAACAAGCATACACTTTTTGGGGAAGAGATAAGGAATTTTTTTATTGACATTCTCAGACTTAAAGATTTTCCTTTTTGGGTTAAACAATATTTCGCGGCGCGTCTGTCAAAGAAAATCGCGTCGCGTTATGAGAAAAGGGATTATGACTCTGTTAGAGACGAGATGCGGATATATAATAATTTGGATTATTTAAGAGAGTATTCTAAAAGTGTTATGGCTATAGAGCCTAATTATATTTTGAAATTTAAGTTTTTATGCGGGCTGTATAAATATTTCGGCGGCGCGCATACGGAAACTTTAACTAAATATAATGACGTTATAAAGAACAGTGTGAGTGAAATAGACAATCTCACAATTAAAGAGCTGGTGGCGATATATGAGAAATTTAACGCCGAGGTTTATAAAGATATTGAATACGCGTTTGAGAATAGCTGTGTGAACGATTTGTTTTTTAAGTTTTTTTCAGATACTAAAGAAAAATGTACAGTTTATGAAAAATGTATGTCTGTTTTTCTGCTTCACGCGCTTATTAAATTTACTATGAGCGTATATTGGTACGCTAATAATTATAATATAAGCCGAAATGAGCGAATTGATATAATTTCTATTTTATCAAGAAAGGTTCTGCATAACAACGGCGCTATTATAGATTTCTGTAAGGCTCAGGAAGAGGAGGGGCTTTTTAACCCGTCTTATTTGTTTGTAATTATAAGATAGTTTTTTAAAAGCGTCATATATAAAAGTTGTGAGTTTTTAACAAATTAATACTAGATAAATTAAAGGTGTTCTGAATTATTTGACAAAAAAATATATTTTATGTATAATACTATTGAGGATTATTTCTAAATTTTTCAAAGTTTGGGGAACCTGTAAAAAATATTAAAGAAAGAAGGGTTAAAAATGGAGCATACCAGTATGACGTATTTTTCAGAATTTGTGGGAAGTCTTATTTTTCTCTTAGGCGGTTATGGTTATATGTGCAACGTCTCCTTAAAGAAAACGCTTGTTTCGTCGCTTAATTATATTGAGCTTGTTTTCGCGTGGAGTCTCGCCGTTGGGTTTGGCCTATGCGTGGCTGTTATTATGGGTGGACCCGCTTATCTCAATCCTGGTGTTGTTTTCGGTAGTGTTATTTGGGGAAGCCTTGGCGCGGGCGACGCTGTTATATATCTTCTTATGGAGTTTATCGCGGCGGGGGCGGCTATGTTTTTGTGTATGGTTTTCTTCTGGGATTCTTTCAAGGAATCGAAAGACTCTCCGAAAAGAGGTGTTTTCTCGGCTTATCCCGTACAGAAAAATCTGCCTTTAAACTGTTTTCAAGAGGTTTTGGCAACGTTTATGTTTTTGTTTCTTGTTTTCGCGTGTATAAAGGGCACTACGGAAAGCGGTACGGCTTTACAGATTGGCGTAATTGGATTTGCCTCGGTGGCGATTTTATCCCTTACTTTAAACAGTACGGGATTTAGTATGAACGCTATGCGTTCATTTTTCTCAAGCGTTTGGTTCGCTATACTTCCTTTTCCGAATAAGAACGGGGAAAAGCCCGACTGGGTATATCAATTTATAGTAAACTTTATTTTCTCATCAATCGGGGGTGTCTTGGCCGTCAGTGCCATTAACATTATATTTGCTTAAAAGATTACATAAAGCCGCGCGAATTGTAAAAGGCTGTAATAAAAAACTAAGCCCGCTTATATCTGGTATTATGGGATATAAGCGGGCTTAATACATATAATGTTTTTTATAGTTATTGTATAAAATCACTCTAAGTTTTCAGGATTTAAGCACTCTAACTCGGGAATTACAAAAATACCGTCTTTTCTTATAAGTTTATCGTCGAAGTATATTTCCCCTCCGCCGTATTCCTTTGTCTGAATAAGGACTAAATCCCAGTGAATAGCGCTTCGGTTTCCGTTATCAGCGTCTTCATAAGCGTTGCCGGGGGTAAAATGTATGCTTCCTCTGATTTTCTCATCAAATAGAATGTTTTTCATCGGTTTTGTTATATAGGGATTTACGCCTATAGCGAACTCACCCACATATCTCGCGCCATCGTCGGTATCGAAGACTTTTGTGGCCCGTTCGGTATCACTGGCTGAAATATCGACTATTTTTCCGTCTTTAAAAGTAAGTTTAATATTATCATAGCTTATTCCCTGATACTCCGTCGGAGTGTTATAGGCGATTACGCCGTTTACACTATCTTTAACGGGAGCGGTATAAACCTCACCGTCAGGTATATTCATTTCCCCCGCGCATTTAATCGCCGGAATATCTTTAATTGAAAAAGTGACGTCGGTTCCGTTACCCACTATATGAACTTTATCCGTTTTGTTCATTAAATTAACAAGGGAATCCATAGCGTCGCTCATTTTTTTATAATCAAGGTTGCAAACCTTGTAATAAAAATTCTCAAAGGCCTCCAGACTCGTGCCCGCGGACTGCGCCAGACTGTCGTTAGGGTATCTGAGCACAACCCACTTCTTGTGTAGGCGTATATCATGATGCACCGTTTTTGAGTAAACTTTTTCATACATATCCATTTTTTCAGAGGGAACATCTGAGAGCTCGGCGGTGTTTGAGTTAGCGCCGATGCCGATATAAGCGTCCATTTGTTCCATTTTCATAGCGTCAACTTTCGCCAAAAGCTCATACTGTTCTTTGGTCGCTCCCATAAGAAGTTCACGCTCAACGGTGTTTGAGCGAATATCCACATAAGGAATGGCGCCGACCTTATAAATTTCTTTAATGAGAGCTTTTACAAGAGGCATATCCGTGAGGCCGTTTGAGGAAATAAGAACTTTTTCACCTTTTTTTAAACGGCAGGAGTAGCTGACAAGGTTTTTAGCAAGCTGTTCATTTCTTGGATCCAATTAAATCACCTGTTTTTTAATAATTTATAGAGTAAAATTTTAAAACCTGTTCATTAAAAACTTTAGAACAAGCCGTTTACGCCTGTTTTTAAGTTTTTAGAAGGTAAATATACCGCTTTGCCTAATATCAAGTGATGATTTTTAGAAAGCGTCAAAAGCGGTTTATATTAAACCGCTTTTCTTTAAATTAATTTATGTAGTTATATAAATTTTATACCTTTATATAAACTTATTGTTTTTATCGCCGTTTATTTGAAGCCAAAAATAAGCGAAAAAATTATGAGGAATAAAATAAATAGAAAGAAACGGATATTTATCAAAGCGTGTTTTTAAAACACGCTTTAAAATATTTTTTATAAAATATATTTGTCAATCAAAGTAACCAAATTAGCGATTTCAGGTTTTGTAAGCTGAGCGGTAGCACCCAAAGACTCTCCTTTTTTTCTCATCTCATCGTTAATAAGGGAAGAGAATATTATAACGGGAAGAACTCTAAACTGCTCATCATCTCTTATAAGTTTTAAAAGTCTGTGTCCGTCCATCTGAGGCATTTCAATATCGGTTACGACACAGCAAACGTGATTTTTAATATCCTCGCCTGTCTCTTTAAATTTCATAAGAGTATCCCAAGCTTCCTGACCGTTAGTACATGGAATGAGGTTTGTGTATCCGGATTTTTCCAAGGATTCCATAATCATTCTCTCAAGCAAAGGAGAATCCTCGGCAAGCAAAATAGGCTTTGTGGACGTCTCTCTTTCACCCAGGTTATAAATTTCCTGAATCTGAATACCTTTATCCGGAGCGATGTCTGAGAGTATTTTCTCAAAGTCAAGGATAGTAATAAGTCTGTCGTCAAAACGGGCGATGCCTGTGGCGAGACTTTCCTCACCGCCGTAAATAGTGGAATCGGGTTTCTCAATATTAGTCCATGATATACGATGGATTCCCTCCACGCTGTGAACATGAAAAGCCGTGTTGGTTTTATTGAAATTAGTAATTATAAAAATACTCCTTGATTCATTTTCGGCAGGCGAAAGCCCCATATAAGCAGGAAGATTTATAACCGTCATAATACTGTCTCTGGGTTTAAAAATTCCCTCGACAAAAGGATTGGAATTAGGCATCGGAGTAATCGCCCCGTACTGCATTATCTCGACAACCTTGGCTACGTTTATTCCAAAATAACGGTCGCCTATGGTAAATTCCATGACTTCGAGCTCATTTGTTCCGCTTTCCAAAAGAATTTCATTTTTTTTCATATCTTCCATTTTATTTCCTCCTAACAAATCAAATATATACAGCCGTAAGGCCGGAATTTCCTTATTCAATAGTTATACAGCGACTATTTTTATAGAGATATTTATATTATATCATTACAAATAAGTTTTGAAAAGCAAAATTTTTTATTTTGGCATAGTTTACAAAAACTTTTTTATTTTATATGGATATTGACGAGGGAATATTACATTTTTTTCTTCATAAGAATTGAAAATTTATTGAATTATTTTTTTAAATGTGATAAAGTTAATTATAAGAAGCGATTCCCAATAATAAATAAAAAATAGTATTCTGTATTTGAAAAGGAAGGACAGATTTATGAAACATCGCGGAACTCAAAGATTGGAAACTGACAGACTGGTTTTAAGGAGATATGTGAACCGGGACGCCGAAGCGATGTATAAAAATTGGGCGTCAGATAAAGAAGTCACAAAATTTTTGACATGGCCGACCCATTCAAGTCAAGAAATAAGCGAGGGCGTAATGGAAGATTGGGTAAATCAATATTCCAGCCAAAGCTATTATCATTGGGCTATCGTATTGAAAGACATTGAAAGACAATGGGGACGAGCCGATTGGCGACATTGCCGTAGTAGGTATGAAAGAAAAAATTTCAATGGCGCATATTGGGTATTGTATTGGAAGAACATGGCGGCATAAAGGAATTACATCAGAAGCGCTGAAGACTGTTATGGATTTTCTTTTTGACGCGGTAGATGTAAAGCGAGTTGAAGCAAGACATGACCCAAGAAACCCAAATTCGGGTAAGGTAATGAAAAAATGCGGGATGAGATATGAGGGAACCTTACGGGATTCTGACTGGAATAATCAAGGAATTTGTGACGCTTGTTATTACGCGCTGTTAAAATCAGAACGCTGATACTAATCTCTTGTATATATTATATTTATTTTTTTTAATGGGATTTAGTATAATCCCAAAAGGGTTTACGCTGATATATGAGAAAACAGGCGAGAATAATAAAAACTTTTAAAATACAGGATTTTTACCCGTTTTTATAAATGCCGGCGAGAAATTATAAGACGATTTTCGTTTATTATCGGCTCGCTATAGATTATTGAACGGTCTTTTAATGAAACATATTCGGAGGTTAAATTATGTGTGGTTTCTGCGGATTCACCGGAAGTATACAGGACAGAGAAAATATAATAAAAAAAATGATGAGTAAAATAATTCACAGAGGCCCTGACAGCGAAGGGGTTCATACTGATGAGAAAATAACGATGGGTTTTCGCCGATTAAGTATAATAGGTCTTTCAGACGGCTCACAGCCTATGTATAACGAGGACGGCTCTCTTGTGCTTGTTTTTAACGGCGAGATATATAACTACAAGGATTTGAGAGAGGAGCTTATTAAAAAGGGGCATATTTTTAAAACCCACGCCGATACGGAGGTATTGGTTCATCTGTATGAGGAGAAAGGGAGGGATATGCTTGAGGATATTAGAGGAATGTTCGCTTTCGCTATATATGATAAAAAAGACGACAGTCTTTTCGCCGCGAGAGATTTTTTTGGTATAAAGCCTTTTTATTACGCCAATATAGACGGCAATATGCTTTTTGGCTCAGAGATAAAAAGCTTTCTTGAGTATACAGAGTTTAAAAAAGAAGTAAATCCCATCGCTCTTGAGAATTATCTCACTTTCCAGTATTCTGTGCTTGAGGAGACTTTTTTTAAAGGTGTGTATAAACTTATGCCGGGTCATTTTTTAACTTTTAAAAAAGGTGAGATAAAGACAGAGAGATATTTTAATCCCATGTTTTTGGACGGGGATTATGACAAGAGCCTTCATAACGTTGTCACGGAGGTTGACGATGTTTTACAGGATTCTGTTTTAGCCCATAAGGTAAGCGATGTAGAGGTTGGCTCGTTTTTATCAAGCGGGGTTGACTCAAGCTATGTAGCCGCCTCTTTTAAAGGGGATAAAACTTTTACTGTGGGATTTGACTATGACAAATATAACGAAATCGGATACGCCGAGAAACTCTCCAAAGAAATCGGCGTTGATAACCGAAATAAGACGATAACCACCGAGGAATACTGGAACGCTCTTTCCAAAGTTCAATATCATATGGACGAGCCTTTAGCCGACCCGTCGGCGGTCGCTCTTTATTTTGTAAGCTCTCTCGCGTCAAAATACGTGAAAGTGGCGTTATCTGGAGAGGGCGCGGACGAGTTTTTCGGAGGATACAATATTTATAGGGAGCCTATGGATTTATCGTTAATAATGTGCTTGCCTAAATTTATAAGAAAATTTTTTGCCGCGTGTGTAAAACTTATACCATTCTCATTTAAAGGCAAGAACTTTTTTATACGGGCGTCTAAAGATGTTGAGGAAAGGTTTATCGGAAACGCCTATATGTTTACGAAAGAAGAGCGGGAGGAGATTTTAAAAAGCCCGTCGGGGAAATATGACCCAAGGGAGCTTACAAAACCTTTTTACGAATCTGTTAAAGATAAAGACGACATAACGAAGATGCAGTTTATAGATATGAATTTTTGGCTTGTGGGAGACATACTTTTAAAGGCGGACAAAATGAGTATGGCGAACTCTTTAGAGGTTAGAGTACCTTTTCTCGACAAGGAGGTTTTTAAAGTAGCCTCAAATATACGCTCAGATTTTAGGGTGAACAGGGTTTCCACTAAATACGCTTTTCGGTTAGCGGCTAAAGACAGGCTTCCGGAAATGGTGGCGAACAAGAAAAAGTTAGGTTTTCCTGTTCCCATAAGAATATGGCTTAAAGAAGATAAATATTATAATATTGTGAAAAAAGCGTTTACCTCAAAAACAGCGGAAAAGTATTTTAATATTGATAAGATTGTCGGCTTTCTCGACAGGCATAAAAATGGAAAAGGCGATTTTAGCCGTAAAATATGGACTATTTATATGTTTTTGGTATGGCATAAAGAATACTTTGAGTGATAGTGTTAAAACCGCCATAAAAATTTTATAATTTCGGAGGGAAGATAAATGAGCGATTGTATTTTTTGTAAAATAGCGGCGGGAGAAATTCCGTCAAACACAGTGTATGAGAACGAGAATTTAAGAGTCATTCTTGACATATCGCCGGCGAATCCGGGGCATTGCTTAGTTTTGCCGAAAAGTCACGCGGGGAATATATTTGAGATAGAGGAAAATCTTTTAAAAGAGGCTTTTGCCGCCGCTAAGAAAACGGCTTCGGCGCTAAAGCTCTCAGGTCTAGCCGACGGGGTGAACATTTTGCAGAATAACGGGGAGATTGCCGGTCAGACGGTGAATCATTTTCATATACATGTTATTCCAAGGAAAGAAGGGGACAAAGTTACTCTAAAACACGAGGGCGTCAAGTTAAGTTCCGAGGAAATGGACCATGTGGGAGAGGCAGTAAAAAAGGCGTTAAATTAAATGGGAGGTGCCCGCCATGAACGATGTAGTTATATATTTGATACTTGCCCTTGTTATATCGCCTGTTTCTGTTATGGCTTTGTGTTTTGTGGGAAAACTCATAAAGCTTAAAAGGGAATATACTGAGTTAATTATACCTATAATCGGCTCTCTTATATTCTTGCTTATTTTTCAGATAGGGCTGACATCATTGGTGGAAAAATATAATCTCGGCGCGTTTTTGAATTTAATTGGGGACATTATTGTTTCGATTTTAATATCTCAGGGGCTTTACGTATTATGCCGTAAATTTGGAAATAAATCCGCCGCCGCTAAAAAGCACTGGATTTTTATAGGGGTATTTTTTTTCCTTACAATATTGTGCGCGGCGGTCTCGATAGTGATTTCACAGGTTATGCCTATAAATAAGGCGGGGGAACTTTTAAAAGATTTTATAATCAGCGACGCTTATTTAATCCCTAATGTATCTGTCGTGTTCCTATTAGTATTTATACTTATGGCGTTTAATATGGTTTTGTATAAGCTTACAAAAGAGATAAGTTTCGCGATAAGAAGAAAAAGAGGCTGAAAATCAGAAGATTCATAAGCAAATAGAAATTATAATCAATAAGCTTGAGGATATAGTCAACAAACTTAAAAACAAACAAGTTTGCCGGATAGAAATTATTTTGTTACTTTTCAAGTTTGCTGACATATACATGGCGATTAAGTTTTAAGAGTATGGATGAGGTATTCCATACTCTTTTTTTGTTTTTATGTTTTTTATCAAGTATAAAAAAAGATTAGTATTAACGTAATACGATAGTTTCTGAATAAGTCTATTATTCGGTTTTTTATTTCCACCATGGGGGGAACATCTCCCTGTATTTATATTCCCCGAAACGGCTGTCTATTAACATAATATATCCCGTGTCGGTTTCGGCGCGGATTACTCTTCCCGCCGCCTGCATAACTTTATTAAAACCCGGATAAGTATAAGCGTAGTCAAAGCCATTTATATTTTTTTTGTTATAATATTCTTTTATAATATTTCTTTCCGTCGTGATAAGCGGAAGCCCGACTCCAACTATAACCGCTCCGCACAGCCTGTCTCCTGTGAGGTCTATGCCCTCGGAAAATGTTCCTCCCATTACGGCGAAAGCGGCGAAAGTTTTTTCAGGCTTGTCCGTAAAGTTTTCTAAAAACTCATCTTTTTCGTCTTCGGTTAGATTTCTTGGCTGTACGGTTATATTTATGTTGAATTTTTTAACAAATATTTCGGCGACTTTTTCCATATACTCATAAGAGGGGAAAAAGACGAAGTGATTTCCGATTTTTTTATTTAAAGCGAGGGCTATTTTATCACATATAATAGGGATATTCTCATAACGGTCTTTATACTTAGTAGAGACTGAGGAGTCTATAATAACCTCAAGATTTTCTTTTTTGAATGGAGAGGGTATCGCTATGCTGTTATCCACGGTTTTTCCTCCCAATATATCTAAAAAGTATTTTAAAGGGGTGAGGGTGGCGGAAAAGAAAATGGAGCTTATGAATTTTTCCTCCTGTTCCGAAAGAAGCTTTGATGGATTTATACACATAAGTTTTATTTTAAAATCGCCGTTGTCATAAAAAGAGAGAACAGCGTAATCAGGTGAGAAAAGCTCAGAGATTCTTATAAAATCAGCCACTTTAAAATATAAGTTCAGAACACATTCATGGCATTTCTCATTTTCATTTTTTGAAAGCCATTTATCACATTTCGCTTGTACCTCAGATAGTATAAAAATAAGATTCTCGGGATAATTTTTCTCTATAAGCGCTTTTTCTTCCCCGACAGTTATTTTTATGGAATCGATATGCCTTTTAAGTTTTGAGAACGCGTTATATACAGGTGTTTTTTTGTCAGTCAATTTTTTTATTATGTCGGTTACTTCAGCTCTTGATATTTCTGCCGAGAACATTTCCCTCGCCCTGTCTGAAAGGTTATGCGCCTCGTCCGCTAGTACTATATATTTTCCTTTTTTACCCTCGCCAAAAAATCGTTTAAGCTGTATTTTAGGGTCAAAAACGTTGTTATAGTCGCATATTATAAAATCGGAGAAAAGCGCGGCGTCAAGGGCGAGCTCAAAGGGACATACAGTGAAAATCTCAGCGTATTTTACAAAAGTCTCTTTTGTCATCAATTCCTCTTTTGTGATTAACTCAAAAAGAGCGTTATTCACACGGTCAAAATGCCCTTTGGCGTACAGGCATTTTTCGGGAGTACATATTTTTTCATCACTGAGACATATTTTTTCTTTCGCGGTTAAACAGGCGCATTTTATAAATAAACCGTTTTTACGTGTTTTTTCTATTATGTCCATGGCGTTTTGTCTTGTAATGGTTTTCGCTGTGGTATAGAATATTTTAACGTCTTCAAGTTTTTCTTTTCCTACGAATTTAAGGGCGGGAAATATTGTCGAGACGGTTTTTCCTGTTCCTGTGGGTGCTTGAGCGAAAAGTTTTTTTCCTGAAAAAATGGTTTTGTAAACAGCGACGGCGAAATCTCTCTGACCTTTTCTGAAATCAGGAAAAGGAAAAGATAGTTTTTCTAATGTCTCGTTTCTTTTTATTATATTTGAGGAATAAAGCTTTTGCCACTTATAATATTTTTCCAATATATCGAAAAAAAACTGTTTAAGCTCATTAAATTCGCATTCAATATCGAAGGTTTTTTCCTCATAGGTCTCCAGCTGACAGTAAGTTAAATGTAATTTTATATAGGAAAAGCCCTCTGATAAGGCGTACATATATCCGTAGCATTTGGCCTGAGCGAAGTGCCAGTGGTTTATATCAACGTTTTCCTGTATATCGGCGGCGGATTTTATCTCTTCTATGTGAAGTGCCTTTTTTGTGCCGTCAATATTAAATTCTTCTACAACACCGTCTATTCTTCCATCTATCTCAAAGGTGAACTCTTTATATTCTCCCGACGCTTTGACGGGAACCTCACTTTCATAAATAAGCCCTTTAAGTTTAGCTATACGGGTATGCTTCTTTTGAAGCCTGCTGTGTATTCTTGTACCCTCCACAGCCCTTTTGGAGCTTCTGTAGCGGGAATTTATATCTCCCCGCCGGAGCACAAACTCAACAAGGTTTCTTACGGATATATTTATTGAAATCAAAAAAACCACCGCCTTAGAATCTGTCTGAAAATTATTAAAATATCTAAAAAGTCAGGAAAAATAACATCATTTTAAATTAAAATGATATTATTTCCCGTTGATTTTTTTATGGAAACATCGCACAATTCAAAAATAAAAATAATTTTTCAAAAAAATTGAAGTGTTAGTGTTATTTTTCTCCGAAAATGACACGATAACGGAAATTTTAAATTTGAAAAATTAGTTTTATTTTCCTTTGTGCGGTGTTTCCTAAAATATTTTTTACATATACCAGAATTGCTGTAAAATATTATTCAGGCTTTTCTAATAGCCGCCCGTATAATCATAATTCCCTCGAAAAGACCAATTATTCCAAAAAACGGATATACATGTTCTATAAATGCTGAGAAACCGATTTGAGCGGCGGCGATTCCCCACAGTGTTAAAAAGATTTTTATAAAAAGCTTGCCGCCTTTTTTCTTCTCAAAATTCTGGATAAGTGAGAAGCCGTTAGCGAGGGCGGTTGTGAAAATGGCCGAAAGGAGTATTATCACATATATGTATTTTAACACTCTGTAGTTGAGAACGATATTTAAAATAGGCATCTGAGCCGAACGAATCCCATTGTATTGAGAAAACAGGGGCAGAGACATGGATATTCCCAAAAGGCACACGCACACGCCCCCCAGTGTTCCGCCGAAAACAGACACCCTTTTGGATGAAATAAGGCTGTTTAAGGAAACGAGCACAGTTACCGCCGTTATTATATTATAAGAAACATAAATCAATGATGACGACACAAAATTTTTAGTATGTAAAAAATCGGAGAGGAGAGGCTTAAATGTTTCCGCCGCCTCGGGAGGGCATATATAAATATATATACCCGTGAATATACCGCCTATAACAAGTATAGGGGCGAGCAGAGTATTTATGTCAACAAAGCCGTCGAGCTGAAATAAAAAGGTTATAAAACACAAAAGGCTCAATATTATCTCACCTTTTAAACGGCTTATTTTAAAAACGGTGTGGCTCATTTCCCCTCCCGCTGAAATCATAGCCGAGAAAAGCACAAGAAGAAAAGCGCATACGAGCCATTCAGATAAAACACCGAGCCTGCCGCCGAAGATATATACGGAAAAATCGTGATAATTTGTTATTTTCTGTTCATACACGATTTTTAACACGCAAAATCCTATTAAAGAAAAAAACACGCCGGAAAGAAGCATTCCGAATACGCCAGGCATACCGTGGCACACAAAAAAGCTGACAAGTTCTTTTCCTGAGGCGAAGCCGGCGCCTAGAACGGTTCCCGTATAGACGGCGGCTGTTTTAAATATATTTTTTGTCTCAAGAGTCATGAGATAAATCTCCTTTTTATAAAATCATAAGAAGTTTAAGACCGACAAGCTTTGGTCTATTTCTTATAATAATATATGAGAGGAAAAAGGGTGAGAGAACTCATTTTTTGTAAAGTATAATATTAATAGGCTGACATAATATCAATCTGGCGGCGCGCCAGCTGGAATTTTTATTTTGGAGAAAAGGGGGTGTGAAAAATTTATTTTTCACACCCCCTTTAGTTTATTTAGCTATAATTTTCTCATATAATTTAATATACTCTTTCGCTGAGTTATCCCAGCTGAATTTAGTATTAAGAGCGTTTTTAACGATATTTTCCCAATCATCAGTGTAATAAGCGTGGATAGCGTTATTAAGCGCCCACATCATTCCGCTCGCTATATAGTCGTGGAAAGTAAATCCGTTTCCCTCTTTTGTGTCATAATTATACTCGGTAACGGTATCGACGAGCCCGCCTGTTGTCCTTACCACAGGAATGGTTCCATAGCTCATGGCGAAAAGCTGTCCGAGGCCACACGGCTCGAAAAGGGATGGCATTAAGAATATATCGGAGGAAGCGTATATTTTCTGCGCCAAAGTGTTGTCAAACATTATATTGGCACTGATTTTATCAGGATGGCGATAAGCGAATTCTTTTAAAATATACTCATATCTTCCGTCACCCGTGCCCAATACAACAAGCTGTACATCTTTTGATAGTATTTCGCCTATAGCATCTATTACAAGGTTTATTCCTTTCTGGTCAACAAGCCTTGATATTATGCTTATCATAGGCACGTCCTTAACGGGGAGACCAAGCTCTTCCTGTAATTTCTTTTTGTTTTCTTTTTTGCCGGATATATCGTTTATATCAAAGTTTTTATAAATCAATTCGCTTGAGGAGGGGTCTGTCTGAGAGTAATCAACTCCGTTCACGATTCCCGACAGCTCGTTCTTTCGCGCGCGGAGAAGACCGTCGAGCCCATAACCGTAATGTCCCGTTTGTATCTCATAGGAATATGTATTGCTTACGGTGCTTACTTGGTCAGCGTAAACTATTCCAGCTTTCATAAAGCTTACCATTCCGTTAAACTCTAATTTATCAGAGGTAAAATAACCGTCGTTAAGTCCCATTATGCCAAGTATATTTCTTCCGCATATTCCCTGATATTGAATATTATGAATTGTAAAAAGGGTTTTAATATTTGAGAGGGGCAGATAACGGCTGTAGTAATCTTTAGCGTAAACACACACAGGACCCGTCTGCCAGTCGTTACAATGGATAACGTCAGGCACGAAATCGATTGTGTTTAAAAGGTCTAACGCGGCTTTGCAGAAAAAGGCGAAACGCTCCCCGTCGTCGTTATAGCCATAGTAACCGTCTCGGTTTGAGAAATAATAATCGTTTTCTATAACGTAGGTAGGTACTTCCGACTGTAATTTATATACGGAGGCACTTTGCTCTCTCCACTCAAGTTTTATTTTATATGAACCGACAAATTCGGCTGATTTTGTGTATTCGTCTTTAATTGTCTTATATTTTGGGAAAACGACTCTCACATCAACGCCGTTATTTTTGAGAGCTTTTGGCAAAGAACCGGCAACGTCGCCCAGACCACCGCTTTTAGCGTAAGGTGACACTTCCGATGATACAAACAATATTTTAAGCATAATATAATTCCCCCTTCTTAAATAGAAAATTATTTACTGAAACACTGATTTAAAGGCATTAAAAGTAAATCAAATTTAACCGACTAAGCGAGTCCCAGCTTTTTTAAGCGGGAGAGAGATTACTCTTATATTCAGCGTGAGCCTATACGGAATATAAAGGCGTTATGAAACGCTGTGGGTTTAGAGTATTTTTTATAAGATAAAAATATGAATAGTCTGATTTGTCGGCGTTACACAAATTATATCACTGTCTCACATCAATAATTTAGCTATATATTTTAAAAAAATATATAAAAAACAACAGGTATAGTTTAGGTTTTTTATAAAGATTGTCCGCTTTTATAAAAAATATCCCTCTATATTAATAATACTATTTTTTTTAGGTAAACGCAAGCGAAATTGAATTTTTCAACAAATTAACCAAATAGTTAAAATATTTGCCCTATAATTTATTTGTAATTTTAGTAAATTTGCTTTGTGGAAGATATAGGAAAATTTTTAATAAAAGATAAAGGCGCATCAATTTGATACGCCTTTATCTTTATCATATATATATAAAAAGGAAAAATTATGAAGCGATATTAAAGTTTCGGAATAAGGTTAAAGTAGTCCTCAACGGAAGCGTCTTTCATACAAGCGTCGATAATTTGTTTTCCGAGAGAATCAAGTTCTTTAACGTTAAATGGCTCAAGCTGTTCTTTAAAGAAATCAGTGAGGATTTTAGCGCCCTCGTCATACGCCTCGTTTCCGACTTCCGTCTGATAATTAACCTGTAAAAATCCTTTAGGGATAACGTTTCCGTCAAGTTTAACGGAATTTAAAGCGTATCCCAAAAGAGGGCAACGGGAAGGCGTAAGGGATTCTTTTCTAAACTGAACGGCGCCTCTTCTGGAGAGATATTCTCTTGTTGCCCATTCTCCGGCGAAACCTACTTTATAAGCGCCTATATATTGATTAGGTATAAGTATATAACGAGTTGAGAGAGATTTTTTAATTTGGCGGAGAAGAAGGTTAGCCTGGTCTACTCTCTTGCCTGTGGCGAAAGGCCAATATGAGCCAACGCCCTCGCTTTTCATACCTTTTGTGTTATCTATTATACTTGGGTTAGCGAAGCCTCTAGGAGCTATAAGTCTCCACAGCCAGGCGAGAGCCGGCGGAAGTACATGGAACATACCTATAATTCCATAGTTGGGATTTTCTTTTGTTGTTGGCGGCGTACGAACTCCGAAAGAACGGATGTCAACCTCCACAATGCCCTGAACGATGTTTTTCTTTAAGTGTCTCGGAATTATTACTCGAGGGTTAGGACATGGTTTTCCGGGAGCGTCCTCGATATGTTCCCATATAAGACATGTGGAATCGGGAACAGCGTCCATATTAAGGAAAATAAGAGGTTCCTCAGGCGTTAGACAAGCTTTTTCAAGTTCAGGGTCCGTGCCATATTCTTTTATATGGTCAACACGTAAGAACCAGCCGTACTCAGCGTCAGCGACAACAAGCTTGTTGCTGCTGTTCTGAAGGGACGGATGAGCGAGCGCCATATCGTCCGTTACGGGGAAAAGTTCCGATGTATCGGTTATATTTATAAGGGTTTCGGCTTCCGTGAATATATTCTTTCCGAGAAGGAGACGACCGTCAGGCTGTCTGTGGAACTGTTCTGTCATTTCACTCTTTCCGCCGCCGGAAGCGCCCTCGTGCATAATTGTGAGAGCCAAATCGTAAGGAGTTACTATTTTTACGGTTGAGGCGTGAAGAGTCGCCCAGTTTTCCTGCTCGCCTATATCGAGAAGGATACTGTATACGCCTTTTTTAGCGCTTGGTCCCGGATAGAGATTGTATGAGAATACCTCGTGAAGGTCAAATCCTCTTTTATGAACCACAATTTGTTTTCCGTCGAATTTTGTATGCCTGAAAGGCGGGGCTACATATATAATAGCTTTCGGCTTAAATCTGTTCGGCAGAGAGTCAGCGGGGACAAAGCCCTGCAAGTCCGCCAAAGCCGCGGCGAAGAAAGCGGCGTTAGCCGGAATAACGGCTACAGAGGCGTAGCCTATGTCTATATCCTCGTTTCCTGAGTAGAAAGGAAGAACGATAAGTTTTTTTTGGTCTTTAAGCCACTTAAAGGTTTCTCTTCTTGTAGCGTCGAAAGACTCGCCAAAACGCTCCTCATATGTAGGTTTATCGGTAGGAAGGTCGTCGGCTATTACCATACTGTTAGGGTCTCTTCGGCGCATTGAGAGGTCGTCGAAATTAGCGACAATACCGTTTTTACATCTTACAACATAAGCTTCTCTAATAGTTTCCCCGTTTACATCATAGGAAACGTCCCATGTATTGTTTTCTTTTCCTCCGAGAGCGAGTTCAAAAAGCTCCGCTTTGGAATTTGGAATGATAATCTCCATGTCGTCCGCTTTAAGAATAGCTTCGATTTGCTCTGGAAGAACCATTCTGTTAATTTTTGAGTTACTCATTATATACCTCCTTGTTTTACCCCGGCGAGAAAAGCCCGCCAAGTTTTTATAAATCTATAGCATGTCGAAAAATCGGCATTAGAAAACGGTGATTTTAAAGTTATCAAAAATATAAAAAGATAAGCCGCCGAGTTTTTAATTGAGCAAGTAAGCCCCGCGATTTAAAAAGCGGCGGGATTACTTTTATGTTCAGAATATGAGATAAGAAACAAATAGTCTTTGACATACCGCGGCGTTATTGTTTTATAAAAGCGGTAAAAGCGAGTTGGCTGAGTTCGGCGGGGAAGGAAATATTTATTTCCGTCCATATATTTTTGATTTAAAAATTAATCAGCGTTTGCTTTAATTCAATCATTAATATAATTTTATCAAAAAAAAGTAAAAAAAACAAGTGGTATTATAAAAAAATTGCCAAAAAATTTTTTCCTCTTGTTATGAACCGGTTAAATCAGATATATTTTGTATAATTTTCATAAATATTTTTTTGGGATATTATACATTTTAAATGATTTATTATTGAATTGGGAACGAAAGGCATACCCTTTGAGTAAAAATCGCAGCAAATTTTCATATATTTTGCAGGAAATTTTAGTATAGCCTGCAAAATTTTTATTTCCGTATCGGAAAGAGGATTTATTTTAAAATAAGTTTCCAAAATGCTCTCAAAACTTAGCGCGGGAGGAGTGTGTTTTCTCACATATCGGTTAATTATATCGGAAAAGTCGGATATAAAAAGTCCTTTAGAAACATTCTCAAAGGATATGAGACTTGTTGTTCCGTTATATTTAACAGCGGTTTCCTCTTTTATATTGTTATGGCAGAGAAGCTCAAAATTTCTTGAGCATTCAGGATTTTTAAAAAGGTCTTTTAACAGCGACATAGCGTTTGACGCTTTTTTTAAAAAATAATCGTAATTTTTTATAAAAATTACGTCGAATTCAGAAAAACTTCCTTTTGAGGAAATATTTTTTTTAATATTTTTAAAATTTGCAAGTTGTTTTTCATAAATATTCAAAATATTTGTTTTTGTGTCGGTCTCAATATTTATTGTTTTTGAGATTCTATGAAAAAGAGCCGTAGTTTGAATTATTTTTTTTACGTCGTTTCCATCGGAAAAGTCTGAGTCAGAAAAATCCTTAAAGTCGGTCATTATGTATTTTTCCCCGTCGAGGGCGAAATAGGGAAGATTCTGCGTTGACTTATAAAATTTATCGTAGACAGGGTAACCTTTTTTTTCCAATTCGCTTTTTAACTTATCCGCGCACACAAGAGCGCTTTCCGATGCCTGAGCTTTTTGTATTACTTTTGTTTTGCCGCTTGTTTTGCATATATAGGAATGTTTTGATTTTATAATGGATTTTGGATTTATTTCAAAGCCTTTTAATACTTCTTGTTTTAAATTTTCCATATCCGCACCTCCGTTTGGTATTAAAACTTTACTGTTTCGCCTGTTATTTACCGGCGTTTCCTTAAATTATATGATTAAAGGCGCTTAAATATGAAAAAGCTATTTTTTGTAAAAGAAAAAAGACAGCTTCCTTTTAAGGAAAAAGTCTTTTCGCTGAAAACAATTCTTGTGAGTCTAATTTTCGTTGTCGATATTATCTTTATCGGCGATTTTTTGAAGAAGTTCCAACGCTTTTGAGATTGCCATAAATA
>CAJTVH010000010.1:0-25176 GCA_910579745.1 uncultured Clostridia bacterium
TCGCAGTCCTCCTCAGCGATATAATCAAAAATATAATTGTCGTTTACAATATCCGAAAGCCCTAATACGGCCCCTGACCCCCATAAGATTTTCCCAAAAACACCAATAGCGGAGGCTCTCCCTTTGAGAACCATGCCAAGCTCGTTAATAGGTCTGCCCTTCTCATAAATTTTTTTGCCTTTTAAAACCTTATATTTTTTATTCTCTCCTTGTTGAAGTCCCATCAAAACACCTCTTTCACGGATATATTCTATTTCTTAGGGTCTGTCTCAAACTACGCGCCTTTTTGTTAAA
The DNA here is from genome assembly GCA_910579745.1 of uncultured Clostridia bacterium. Lineage (GTDB taxonomy): Bacteria > Bacillota > Clostridia > Lachnospirales > CAG-274 > MGBC114079. The sequence continues at coordinate 295 of CAJTVH010000010.1, forward strand.
ACCTCGTAAAATTTTAACGGCAAAAACACTTTTGCTTTTTATAAAGTAAAAGCATCCAAAAAATTATGAAAAATAGAACAATCTCGATTTAAGCTTGTTTTACTTTTTTATGATTTTTCGCGCGTATTTTAGTTTTCAGGCATTCCCTTACCCACCGTATGAATACGGAAAACTAATTTATATAAAATTTTAATTCTCAGATACCCTCACATTTTTATATTTATCAAAATCTGATAAATTATATTGTATATTACTTAAATTCCTCTAATTCTAATTATAAGTAAATTTTATCTTGTTGTCAAATAAAAGTAATTTTCACGTCCATGGAGAAATAATAAAATAATTATAACCAATTGAAAATAGGCGAAAAGTAAGCGGTATAAAAATTATTTTCTCTCTCCCGCTAGAAACCTCTTAAACCTCTATAAATACATAATATGTAAATATAGTCAACAAACTTAAAAATTTCTCTTCTTTCAAGTTTATTGACTACATTAAACCAGCTCAATAACCTAAATTGCGCCGCTTGACAAACCTTTCCCCGCCATAACCCGTTTGATTTTTCATAGACGCTTTCCAATCCTCTCAAAAAATTTAAACTTCGTATGATAAAAAATCTCTTTTCAAGTGTCACAACTTCACGTTATTAAACAGATACCAGCATAAATTCACAAATCACCACGCGTCAAAGACTATTCGTATTTTTATTTCACAAAAATACTTTAAACCTATGGCTGATAACTCTGCCTTTGTATTAGGCGATAACTTGTACTCACGCTGAACACAAGATCAAGTCCCTCTGCTTTTTAAGCCGGGGACTTTCTTAGTTAGAGCGTATCTGAAAACTATCATAAGCTATCAGTTATATACGCGAAATATCCAAAAAATTATTAAAAAATAAACCAAAACGGTTCAATTAAACAGAATAGCCTTTCTGTTTCGTTTTATTTTTTATAATTTTTCGCGCGTATTTTAGTTTTCAGATACGCTCTAGTTAAATAATCATTAAATAAACGCTGATACTCGGCGTGTTTTTATTGTTCTTAATTTTATTTATTTAAGTTTTAACAAGTACACGCCCTTTTTTATTCCAATTACATCATTTAACTCTGCTTTTAGCCTTTCTTCAATTCTATTACAGCCATACCTTTTATATAATGAACTGACTGTGTACATTGAATTGTAATGATTGTTTTCACAACAACCCTGATTTTCGGCTTCTAGTTTATCTGATCAATTCAGCCCTATTGTAAAAATCTCCTCTACCGGAAAAGTTATTTTAACTAGTCCTATCGCAATAAATTCGCCGCTCATCTTCTTAAATTCACGCAATAATAAATCACTTGCCTTAAAAAAAGCCTCATTATCATCCTCGCGAGTAAGCGCTATAGTACAATGCGGCACCCATCGATTAGGACAATACCACTCCCAGCCATTTATATCAAAATCCCCTAAGCACTCATGTAACTCTCGTTGAAATTGATACATACTGTTATTCATTACAGGCGATACAAAAATTGTTTTCGTATCATTAAACATTCCAACAGAACCAATATAGGCAGGCATAGTTTTATGGTTCCGCGCGAAAACCTTTAGCCGTTGAATACACCGAGATTCATCTACATCATTAAAACAAGCTAATGTAAGATGTGGCCTTGTTTTCCATTCTAAAAACTTTGTACTGATTTTTTCATCAGCAATTCTTTTGGCTAAATTAAAAAGTTTTTTTTCTGTTTCTTTGTCATAATATAATTCTATCGCATACTGCATAATAACGTCCTCCATCAATTTCCCTTTTATCAATCTCTCTTTGTTTGTTTTAAAAGATTTTCCGCTTTCTCAAATACTCTTCTGATTTTCTGTTTACTCACAAGCATACCTTCAATAGGCCTGTTCTCCACTATATAAAAACTCTCGTTAAAAGGTAAAAACTTAACCTCGTCAAAAGAACCGTCTATAAGAGTATATTTAATTACAACTTCCGGATTGTCCGAAACAGCTTTGGCGTTTTCATCAACTTTATCAAAAGTAATCCCGGCCAGAAGCTCAAAGAAATCAGAAAAAGAACTCTTGTCAAATTCCACACCGTTTAAATAAGCTTTCCTGTCATCGTTAAAACGGCTGTTTTTACTTTCGGAATTTTCTTTCGCCTCTTCCTCTCCGAAAGTAACTTCCAAAAGTGTGTCGCCCTCTGACATATCGGCTCGTTCTATCTCCGCTCTGTAGTGAAGAGCGACAAATTTCTCAACAAATTTAATCGGGTCGGCGTTTAAAAAAGGATTCACATATTTGCTGTCAATAAGAAAAACGGCGTTTTTATCATTAACGGTACAATAATAATTATCATCCTGAACCTTATCCCCAACAGTAAGAGCCAAAGAGTTTGTATCGTCTTTCACAATTATCTCCGCCTCAGGAGAATCAAATCCGAATTTATCAATATTCTCAAGAGACGCCTGAACAATATCGCCAAGCTGTATATCGTTTAAATTAACTAAAACCGTTTCCTGTAAATTTGACGGATAAACCGCCATACCCTCATAAGGTTTTTTCATATTCATCGTTTCCATGCCCATCTCAATAAGATTTTGGGCGTTTCCCTGTTTTTGTAAAGTGTATTCAAGGTCAATCTCAGGAGCGTTTTTTCTCTTTATGTTAAGAGACATAATTTTATAAGGAGAAACTTTCGGAATACTTTTATCAACGAAATAATTTATTGTGTATTCCGCCCTTTCCCCGTTAATATGATTTATTGTGTAAACCATATCCTCGTTAGGTTTTTTAGCGTAACAATAATTATTATCCGGAGTCTGATCTCCTATATAAATGAGCTTTTCCGAACCGTCCTTAAATTTAAGACAAACGCTTTTTTTAGGATTATCAAGACCATATCGCCCTATGTTCCCGTCATCGTTAGGAACCTCCTCGGCGAAAATCGAAAGCATACTCTCAATAAAACTTTCGGTATTGCTTTTATCAAGCTCTATATTCTCATATCCTTTAACTACCCATTTGCCGTTGTCAAAAAACAGTTCCGTCAAAACATTGTCGTTATTAAGCTCGATTGAGACTAGATTTTCTTTCTCACCATCAATAATTTTAAAAGAGTCCTCCTCTTCCGCTGATTCAGAGGGGCCTTCACCTATACTGTCATTATCGGGAATGACATAAAAATAAGCTATGGCCAGAACAGCTATAAATAAGGCACCTATAATAATCCGTATATATTTTTTACTCATCTTATCCCTCCTTAGCTGTATCTTCTCTTATACCATACTATTATGCCTAAAATAAATATAACTCCTGGAATAATCACGCATACAAACGCGGTTATATTGCTTTTCGTACCGTCCGGAACGGTAATCGCCTCCGTCTCAAGACTTTTGGCGGGAATATAAACGGTAGCGCTTTCCCCTCCTTTAAGCCAGTTGGCGCAGTCAACGGCGAATAAAAGGCTCGCGTTCGTCATTCCGCCGTCTCTTATAAGGCTTGACGCCCCGCACACCACAAGCTTTGTCGTATGGTTTTTGTCTGTGTAATAAGAATCGGTTATCAAAACAGCGGCGTTAAACGGACCTTTTTTGTCTCCCTCCTCAAAATTAAAAGTCTTGGGATTGTCAGAAACCTTCCCATAAGAGGAATTTGACGTCGTAAAAATAGGCTCAACCGAAATAGACTCTTTTTTAAGCTCAAGAATGTCAATTCCCTGGGCATAGCTTATAATCATAGGATAGCCGCTCTGTTTAAGCTGTTTCGTGACATCCGAGCTTTTAATCTCAGGCATAATATTTATAGGATATTGATAGTATCTGTCGGAATCCCCCTCGAAAATCAAAGCGTTTCCCGCTTTAACGCCATAATCGGCGAGTATTCTCTCAAAATTGGGAATGTCCTTTTTACTGTCTATAAAAACCATGGCGTTTCCGTCTTTTGCGAGATACTCAAGAACATAATCGGCCTCATCCTTTGAGTAATCGGCGGCTGGCGTTGTCATTAAAAGTATATCGCAATCTTCAGGAACACCTTTTTCCTCGGTTATATTGAGATTTCTCACCTCATAATTTCTTTTCCCAAACTCATTTTTAAAACTCTCCGATACGTCAAGCTCATTGTGTCCGACAACATAATATATTAAGGGGGTTTTCCCCATAGATACATAATTAATGGCGTTCGTGATTTCCGATTCGGCTGTTAAACCTGTCGTCGTATATGTACCCGTCAAATAATCGGGTCTCATCTCATAAAGCTCCTCAGGTGCTATAATTTTATGTTTTTGGCCTCTCTTCACTATAACGCTGTCATTCTCGATTTTCTCTCCGTTTTCCGAGAACTCTCTCGTAAACTCAGGGTATCTGTAAGGGTCTTTGTATTCCACAATAATTTTAGGGCAGTTTGCCGTATACTCGTTTAAAAGCTGTTTAACTACTGGGTCCTCTTCCCCTGTTTTTGATAGAACATATATATATACGTCTTCCGAGACCTTTTCCAAAGCTTCCTTTGATTTATCGGAAATCGTGTATAACTCCTTTGATGTAAGGTCCGCCTCAATATTAAGTTTCTCTACGACAAGATTGATAAAAATAAGCGCCGCGATAACAATTAGTATAGTTATCGTTGAAAATGTGCCGTATAAAAGTTTTTTGTCCATTAGAGAGAACCTCCTATCTCCATCTTCTTTTCTCAATAGTATTAATTGTTATATACAGAAAAATATATATAAAAGAAATATAATAAACAACATCTGAAAGCTTAAAAATACCCATATAAAAACTCTCAAAATGATTTAAGACCGAAAACCAGTTTAAAACCCGTACAATAATTCCCTCAAAAATAAGATCATCCAAGAAATAAAGAACAGACACAGCCACAAGGCAAACACCAAAAAAAGCCCCTGAAATAACAATATTTTTCGTGCTGTTATATAAAATAAATGAAATAAGCGAAATAACCAATACTGTAAATACAGTCGATGATAACGTGTCGACCGGCATGCTCATAATCACGCTGTCCATCATAAGTATAAAAAATACGGCGGCGAAAGTCCCGACGGCGGCTATAATTTGATTATCTGTTAAAACCGAGATAAAAAGACCCACGGCTATAAGCGAGGCACCCAAAAGAAAATATCCGAGAAAACAGCCGAAAGTCTGAATGAAATTTACATCTCCGTAATAATTTAATATAATAGGGAATAACGCTATTATAACAGTTCCAAAAAGAAACAAAGACGCGGCGGCGAAAAACTTCCCAAAAACAATCTTCCAAATACTTATCGGAGATGTATATAAAAGCTGGTCCGTTTTTTGCCTTACCTCCTCAGCGAAAAGACGCATTGTAAGAACGGGGATCAAAATAAGAAACATTGAGAAAGTATAAGTAAGCGTTCCCGAATAATCAGGGCTTCCTTCCCCAACGTTAAACCTTGAGAAAAAATAAGCGTTTATCAGCACAAAAAATCCCAAAAAAACATATCCCGACATCGTAGTAAAATATGTACGTATCTCTTTCTTAAAAACAGCGCTCATATTTAGTTGTCCCCCTTCTTGTCAAACTCAAAAACCTCTTCGCTTTTATTGTCATCTAAGGCTAAAGAGTCTGATTCCTCAGCATATTCCCCGTTGATAACTTTGAGAAATAAATCCTCAAGTGAGAAAATAACAGGCTTAAACATAAGAACAGGAATATCTTTTCCGGCGCAAATACGGAAAATCTCCTCTCTCCGGTCATTATAGCCATCTTTGGCGTATATTGAGAAATCAAACGTTCCTTCCTCTTTAATCCCGTCAAAGACAGGAGAAAACCCTGAGAAAATTTCCATCATCTCATCTTTTGTTTTAGAGGCTTTAACCCTTATGTTAAACACTTCCGAGGACATATTCTCAAATTCATCGGTTCTTTTCTGTACGACAATTTTTCCGTTGTCTATAATAATCAGTTTATCGCACACAGCGCTCACCTCGTGCAGTATGTGAGAACTTAAAATAACGGTGTGCCTTTGACCGAGCTCTTTAATAACGTCTCTCATTTCCATAATCTGTTTCGGGTCTAAGCCGACTGTAGGCTCGTCAAGAATAAGCGCGTCCGGAAACCCAACAAGAGCCTGGGCAAGACCAACTCTCTGTCTATATCCTTTCGAAAGATTTTTTATAATCCTTTTTCTCACGTCTTTTATTTTAACAGTTTCATAAATCTCGTCAAGCATAGCCTTTCTTTCTTTTCTCGGAATATCTTTTATGTCGCATACAAAATCAAGATACTCATAAACCCTCATATCCCCGTAAAGAGGCGGCGTGTCTGGAAGATAACCTATTTGTTTTTTGGCTTTTTCAGGCTCTTTTAAAATGTCAAAGCCGTTGATATTAACGTCCCCGCCCGTAGCGGCTATATATCCTGTCATCATATTCATTGTCGTCGTTTTTCCCGCTCCGTTAGGGCCTAAAAAACCTACAATCTCCCCATCGTTCACAACAAAAGAAATATTGTCGACAGCCGTGTTTTTTCCATATCGCTTAGTAAGGTTTTTAACTTCTATCAAAATGAACACTCTCCTCTTTCTCGGATTTTTCTTCCCTTTCTTCCGTGTCTGTTTTTATCACAGCGCTCTTTTCATCATCCGTTTCCGCGCTCTCTCCTTTAACTTCTTTAAAAATCTCCATAAAACGCTCGCCTGTTATGGTTTCTTTCTCAAATAAATAGTCGGCGATTTTATCAAGAGCCTCTCTGTTCTCATTTAAAAGAGAAAGGGCCTTCTCGTGACATGAGCGAATTATGCTAAGAACCTCTTTGTCAAGCTCCGCTGAGGTGTTCTCTCCGCATATGGATACGTTTCTTCCGTCAAGATACCTGTTTTCGGTGCTTTCCAAAGCCATCATATCGAATTTGTCGCTCATACCGTACTGAGAAACCATAGAGCGGGCCATTTTTGTCGCTCGTTCTATATCATTCGACGCTCCCGTGGTAACTGTCTCAAAAACAATTTCCTCCGCGGCTCTTCCGGCAAGTAAAACCGTAATCTCCGAAAGCATCTCATCTTTTGTCATAAGGTACTTTTCCTCTTCAGGCATCTGCATGGTATATCCGAGAGCCCCCATAGTACGGGGAACAATAGTTATTTTCTGAACGGGCTGAGAATTTTTCTGAAGAGCGGCCGAAAGGGCGTGCCCAACCTCGTGAAAAGCCACGACTTTCTTCTCTTTAGATGATAAAATCCTGTCTTTTTTCTCTTTTCCGGCTATAATTACCTCAACGGCTTCCATAAGGTCTTCCTGCAAGACTTTTTCCCGTCCCATCCTCACGGCTCGCAGGGCAGCCTCGTTTACCATATTGGCGAGATCCGCTCCAGCCGCCCCGCTTGTGGCGAGAGCCATGGCGTGTAAATCCACCTCGTCATCTAAAATAACATCTTTTGAGTGAACTTTTAAAATATCTTCCCTGCCTATTAAATCAGGCTTCTCCACAATAATTCTCCTGTCAAATCTTCCAGGGCGCAAAAGCGCTTTGTCAAGAACGTCAGGCCTGTTTGTGGCGGCGAGAATAACTATAGCCTTTGATGAATCGAACCCGTCCATCTCAGACAAAAGCTGATTTAGTGTTTGCTCTCTCTCATCATTGCTGTTCATAGATCCGTCACGTTTTTTGCCTATGGCGTCTATCTCGTCAATAAAAATAATGCATGGAGCGTTTTCCGAAGCCTGCTTAAAAAGGTCTCTGACCCTTGACGCTCCGACCCCAACAAACATCTCAACAAAATCAGAACCGGAAAGCGACATAAAAGTAACGTTAGCTTCCCCTGCGACAGCTTTGGCGAGAAGAGTTTTTCCCGTACCCGGGGGACCCACAAGCAAAGCGCCTTTCGGTTGTTTCGCGCCTATTTTAATGTATTTGTCGGGGTGATGCAGAAAATCTATAATTTCCTGTAAAGACTCTTTCGCTTCCCCCTGCCCCGCTACATCTTTAAAAGTGACTCCCGTCTCTTTCTGCATATAAACCTTGGCGTTACTTTTTCCAACGCCCATAAGTCCGCCTCCGCCGAGCCTTTTAGCGGCAAAATGCATAATGAGATAAAAAGCCGCGTATAAAAATAAAATAGGCATAATCCATGAGGTAAAAAAATCCATAATAGGGGACGAATTGGTTACTTTTCTTGAGAACTTGACGTCATGGTCTTTTAAATTTTGAATAAGTTCCGTGTCTCCCACAAGTCCTGTGTAAAAAGTCACCTCTCCCACCTGTTTTATCTTGCTCATTCCCTCAGGGAGCTCAATTTTTGAAATATCGGCATCTATAATAAGCCTGTCCGACTCTATACGCACGTTTTTAACGGCGCCTCTATCCACAAGGGTCATAAAATCGCTGTATTCTATCTCAAACATATTTGAACCGGAAAAAGAAGTCATTAAAATATTCATTAAAAAAGTTGAAATCAAGGCAAACGCTAAAACTCCGAAAAGTATTTTTTTATTATTTGAGTTATCCGGCGGCCGATTTCCGCTTTTGTCAGATTTATTGTCATTTCCGTTAAAATCAGAATTATCCTGCATAATTAACAATTTTCTCCTTTGTATAAAACAATATTGACTTTTTCTAAAACTTGTCTAAAAATTCCATAACGGCTGTTATAGCCAGACAACTTAAAAATAAGCAGAATGAGATAAGATAACCATGATTTTCAGCCACTTATATGAATTGTATCCCAATCTATAACACCCAATTATTTTTAAGTTGTTTGACTATAAAGATTTATTTCACTAAATAAATAAGTAAAGAACGCTTCCTCAATTATTACTATTTTATCCTTTTATCGAAATAAATTCAACCCCATAATAATAATGAGCTAAAATTTTTTTATAATCATTTCCCTCAAGAGCCATAAAATTAGCTCCATACTGGCTCATGCCCGCTCCGTGTCCATAGCCCTTTGAAGTGAATATAATTTCGTTATCACCGCAAGAAACAGTAAAATTAGCGGATCTCAAAGAAAGAATAGACCTTACATCCGAACCTTTAAAAATTTTACCGCCTATTTTTATTTTGGAAACATAATCCGCCGCCGTTCTTTCCATTATCAAAATATCGTTTTTAATATTATCAGAAAAAACAGCGCCTTTCTCCGAAAATATCTTTATAAAATCAGCCTTTGATAATTTTACTTCCGATAAAAAACCCGGCGCTTTTTCATCCTCATGACTGTCTACGCTTATTAAATAACTTAATTTTTCCGACCATACGTTTTCCGAGCTTTCCGTCATTCCCCCGCTTGTGGAATGAAAAGCGGCTAAAATAGGCTCTCCGCCATAAATCATAATCTCGTTTTTTGTATCGTTTACAGCGTCTGAAACCTTTTTATAATTTTTCTCAAAATTATTTCCCCAGTTTCTCTTCATTTCATCAACAGTAATAAAGGCCTGTCCGATATTTTCCGGTTTTATCTCAGAATTTCCGACCTGTCTGTAGGCGTACGTTCTCGCGGCTACCGCCTGTGCCTTAAGCGCCTCTTTCTCAAATGAAACAGGCATCTCCGCCGCCACCACACCTATAATATACGATTCCATTTGAGGATTTTCTTCTTTTACTGAGACATCGCTTTTATTCTTTCCATTATTATTCTCATAACCCTCGCCGTATAAAAACTTATTATCTAAATCTATCGCCCCATTTTTATCTAAAATAAAAAAATCCTCTTTAGCCGTTAAAAAATAAGGAATGGCGGCAACAGTAAAAATTACATAAACCGAGTACACGCCAATATACCTAAAAGTCTTGTTTTTTAAAATTTTAAACATAAAATCACTCCCTATAAAATTTTATGCCTGTAATTTTTTTTATAAAACAACCTTTTTAGGAAATTTACACTGCAACAACTAGGGCGTATCTGAAAACTATCATAAGCTATCAGTTATATATACAAAATATCCAAAAAATTATTAAAAAATAAACGAAAACAGTTTAATTAAACAGAAAAGCCTTTCTGTTTTGTTTTATTTTTTATAATTTTTCGCGCGTATTTTAGTTTTCAGATACGCTCTAAATTTTTATAACTAAACAATAGCCTTCTTTAATGTATCAAATTTATTTGCCCATTCTTTTATTATCTCACTATAAATCACTGTAATCTTACAGCTTTTTTATCTTGGCCCCAAGTTTTTTAAATTTTTCTTCTATACGATAATATCCTCTTTCAATGTGGTATATATCGCTTATTTCTGTTTCTCCCTCCGCCACGAGCGCCGATAATATAAGAGCGGCGCCCGCCCTTAAATCTGTAGCCTTGACTTGTGTACCCGTAAGCTTGGAAACTCCCTTTATAATAGCGCTTTTTGACTCAACCTTAATATCCGCTCCCATTCTGTTAAGTTCACCCACATGCATAAATCTGTTCTCAAATATTGTCTCATTAATAATCCCCGTACCGTTTGTAACAGCCATAAGACTCATAAATTGAGCCTGCATATCCGTAGGAAAACCCGGAAAAGGCAAAGTTTTAATATCCGTGTTCACAAGTTCTCTATCGCATCGTACCCTAAGCATATTTTCTTTTTCCTCAATATCAACATTCATATCTTTAAGCTTGGCTATAACAGGTCTTAAATGGTCGCGCACAACGTTTTTTATAGTAACGTCTCCCTTTGTTATAACAGCTCCAATCATAAATGTCCCCGCTTCTATCCTATCTGGAATAATTTTATGCGCTGTCCCGAAAAGCTCTTTGACTCCTATAATTTTAATATTATCTGTTCCCGCTCCAAAAACTTTCGCTCCCATTTTGTTTAAAAAATCGGCGAGATTTATAATTTCAGGCTCAACAGAGCAATTCGAGATATAAGTCTCACCCTCCGCCATAACAGAAGCCATAATAATGTTCTCAGTCGCCCCAACGCTGGGAAAATCAAGATAAATATTGTTTCCTTTTATTTTTGGCGAGCTTATCTCTATATTTCCGTGTTCCTGTTTTATTTCGGCTCCCAAAAGAGAAAATCCTTTTAAGTGTAAATCCACAGGCCTTACTCCAATCGGACACCCTCCCGGCATTTGAATTTTTACTTTTCCAAATCTTGATAGCAAAGGTCCCGCGAATAAAAAAGACGCTCTTATTTTTTTTACAAGTTCATAAGGCAGTGAATTATTTAAAATTTTACCGCCGTCCACAATAATCTTTTTTTCTTTTTCCGAAAAGCTTGTCCTCGCGCCAAGAGTCTCCAGAAGTTTAAGCATAATCTCCACATCTTTTAAATAAGGAACATTCTCAATAACACATTTTTCCCCCGTAAGTACCGTAGCGGCAATAATCGGCAAAACAGCGTTTTTCGCCCCGTCCGTAATAACCTCGCCCCTCAGCGGACCACTTTTTTCAACTATAAATTTGTCCATAATCAATCATACCCCTTTTTTTCATTAACTATAGCATATAATCAACAAACTTAAAAACAAACAAGTTTGTTGGACAAAAATCCTTTTCCATTTGTTACCGTCAGTCTGCGTAAACTTTAGACTACACTCTCCATCAGCCGCCTTATGAAAATAATTTTTCTATCGTCTTCTTTTGTTACTTCTCAAGTTTGTTGACTATAAAAACCGTAGGCCTTACTCAGCCGGTTAAATATCACAGTCATTGCCCTAAATGGCTATACTCGCGGCAATTATAAATTCAGCTATTTTTAATTGCTAATATACAGTTAATAAACTTAAAAATAAACAAATTCCGCTGTTTAAAATCCTTTTCACCATGTTGTGAACCATTCAGCATATGGATATAGCCAATCAACTTAAAAATGGAAAAAAGGAAACGAGGCGAAAATTATTTTCACAAGGCGGCAGAAGGCAGCCACGGCTGAAAGCCCGCGTCAACTTACGGCAGCGCGGTGAAAAGGATTTTTAACTGTTGAACTTGTTCATTTTTCAAGTTGATTGACCATATCCTATGCTTTCCCTAAGCCCTTTCGTAAAAATAATTTATGTCTCGCCTCTTTTTGCTTTTTTCAAGTTTATCGGCTATAATAACAAATTTTATCAAAATATATTCACACGTATTATATTTATATACACATAATAAAAACCCTTAAAATTCATTATACTCAAAAAACGAATAATAATAATTAAATTTTGTTTTATTACAACAATTACAACATAAACTAGCGCGTATCTGAAAACTATCATAAGCTATCAGTTATATACGCGAAATATCCAAAAAATTATTAAAAAATAAACCAAAACGGTTCAATTAAACAGAAAAGCCTTTCTGTTTCGTTTTATTTTTTATAATTTTTCGCGCGTATTTTAGTTTTCAGATACGCTCTAAAGAGAGAAAAACTTTTTCACTCAAAATTTTTCACTTATATAGGACACTATTTTTAATTTCATTTTCAAATAAAATTACTGTAATTTTCGTTAAAAAAATATAATATTTTCAAATTTTTATTATAATATATTTCATAAATTAAAGTTTGCGCTATATATTCTTTATTAATACTTGACAAAAAAAAGAAGATATGATATAGTATTTATATAGTATATTAATATTTGATATATTGTTTATACATACATTTGATTTTGAGATTTATTTTTACATTCATCTTGTTTATTTTAAAGTTAGATGTATAATTCTTCCTTTTCTCCTTATTATTTTTTCCAAGTTAAAAACAGCCTTTTATTTTTAAAAGCTGTTTTTTTCATTTAAAAATTATTTTTTTATAAAAATTTATATATAAAATCGCTTAGAGCGTATCTGAAAACTATCATAAGCTATCAGTTATATACGCGAAATATCCAAAAAATTATTAAAAAATAAACCAAAACGATTCAATTAAACAGAAAAGCCTTTCTGTTTCGTTTTATTTTTTATAATTTTTCGCGCGTATTTTAGTTTCCAGATACTCCCTAGTCAGCCTTCATAGCATATATAATTTTAAAAATAGATATATAAATATATAACTTTTAAAATTTCACAAAAAAACTCAAATCTTACCTATTATTTCTTCTGGAAAATATCAATAATCCTTGCCTGCTTCTTCTTTCGAGCATAATTAACAGCGGCCGCGGCCCCTCCTTCTTTTTTATAAATTCCAGAAACTATAAACTCGCAATTATCCACCATAAAAATGTTTCTTTTAGGAATGGCGTCTCTGCCATTTTCCGCCCCAAGATTAGGAAGCACTATCTCGTCGTATAAGTTTATATCTCTTTTCGCCACTTTAAATCCAATATCATCAGGATACGGTAAAATAAGTCTAAGGCAAATATCAGAATATCTCTCTTTAAGTTTCCTCACTATTCCCTCGCATATTCTGTCAAAATTACCCATTCCACCGCTTAAAAACACCCTTACATTTTTATTTAAAATCAAATACTCAAAAATTTCCTCAATATAGTCTTTATACTCAAGTTTTCCAAAATCTCTGTGACCAAAAAAAGTACAGCTCTCAAATTTATTCATAAACAACCCCTCCTCTAACTTTCACAATTATAGTCGAAGTACTTAAAAAAGCAAAAGGGGACAAGATGAAAATTATTTTTCGCGAGGCAAAAGAGGAAGAGACAATCCTGTACCTATGCCAACCGACGCTAACACAGCGAAAAGGGCTTTCATCCGCATAATTTATTTGTTCTTAAGTTCTTTGACTATAATACCGCAAAATTAAAACTTGTCGAATATAGAGATTTTTAAAATCAGTATTACATAAATATTCTATCATAAAAAATAAAAAAATAATACCAGTCTTAAAGAAAAGTCACTAAAGCCAATTTTCAGGCACGAACTTTATACATAAAGCTACCTTTAGTTTAAAAATCTTAAATTTTCTCAATAAAAAAATAATTTTTATTTTAAACACCAGCTCCTTTCCTCAAAAGAGCTGGTATACTTTGATAGCTTCCAAAATTTTATTATAGTGAAACAACCTAAAAATGAACAAGTTCAGCAGCTGAACTTGTTCATTTTTAGGTTGTTTCACTATAAATAACAAAACGAATTTCACTAAAATATAACCATGAAGATATATAAATGACTTTGCCGCTGGTTTTAAACCGGCTTTCACAAAGAAAAAGTTATGACAATTCGGTATAAATACGCATAAAATATTTTTTTACATCGTTTTATATTGTATTCTAAGATAAATTAGTACATATATCTACATCCAAAATCACTCCTCTATTCCCTGTAAAGCGTCAAATCCTTCCTGACCCGTTCTGACTTTAACAGCGTTTTCAACCCCATACACAAATATTTTTCCGTCTCCTATATTTCCTGTATAAAGGGCCTTTTTAGCCGCCTCAATAACCTTTCCCACGGGAACCGCGGAAACAACGACCTCAACCTTAATTTTAGGAAGAAGCGTAATATCCATCGGAATACCTCGATAAAACTTAGTGTTTCCCTTCTGTACACCACATCCGGAAACCCTGGTAACAGTAATACCTGTGACCCCAACAGCGTTAAGACGTTCTTTAAGTTTTTCAAATCTTTCTTCCTTGCAAATAATCTCTACATTTGTAATTTTGCGCTCGCCATCCCTTGAGCCACCCTGTATAACCTGAACGGGAACTTCCACTTCCTCCGTGTTGTTTTCAATAACTGTATGAGTAGGCATAAAGTCAGCGTAACTAGATTCAATCCCGTGTTCCTCAATATCAAGTCCGACAACCTCCTCATGAGGAGAAACTCTAAGTCCCACCGTATTTTTAATAATCTTAAAAACAATAATCATAGTAACGGCTACCCAAGCGATTATACAAACAACTCCAAGGAGCTGAACGCCAAAGAACTCAAAACTCCCGCCGTAAAACAAACCTGTAAAATCAGCGTTACCATCGGCCATAGGAACAGCGGCAAACAATCCTGTGAGTAAAGTACCCAAAGCGCCGTTGATACAATGAACCCCGACAGCGCCGACAGGGTCGTCGATTTTAAGGACCTTGTCAACAAACTCTATGCCTATAACAACGGATACACCCGCTATCATACCAATAATAGCGGCTCCTGCTGGAGTAACAACGTCACAGCCCGCCGTAATAGCCACAAGCCCCGCTAGAGAGCCGTTAAGAGTCATTGACACGTCCGGCTTTCCATACTTAGCCCAAGTAAAAACCATAGTCACGACAGTGGCAGCAGCGGCGGCAAGGTTGGTTGTCATAAATACGCTTCCCGCCAAATTAGCGCTTTCTCCCGACATACTCACCGTCGAGGCGCCGTTAAACCCAAACCAGCAAAACCAAAGTATAAACACTCCCAAAGCCCCAAGGGTTAAACTATGTCCTGGTATAGCTTTCGGCTTTCCATCCTTATCATACTTTCCTATACGGGGTCCGAGTATTTTAGCTCCTACCAAAGCCGCCACCCCGCCTACCATATGTACATTGGCGGAACCGGCGAAATCATGAAATCCTAAATCACTGAGCCATCCGCCGCCCCAGCTCCAGTGTCCTGAAATTGGATAAATAACAAGGCTTATGATTAAACTGTAAATAAGATACGAACTGAACTTTGTTCTTTCCGCCATAGCTCCCGAAACAATAGTGGCGGCTGTAGCGCAGAATACGGTTTGAAAAATAATGGTAGTAAAAGCTCCGTTTCCAACAATATCCCCTCCATCAAGCATACCGTCTAAAAAGAAATGGAACCCTCCGAATACCGAGCTGCTGTCACCAAACATAATTCCATAGCCGATAATCCAAAAAACAACTGTGCCTACACAAAAATCCATAAGATTTTTCATAATAATATTTCCGGCGTTTTTCGCCCTTGTAAATCCTGTCTCAACCATGGCAAAACCCGCCTGCATAAAGAAAACCAAAGCGGCTCCGATAAGCGTCCATAAAATATCTATAGAGCCTATAGAAATTCCTCCGTCAGACACACTGTAGTTAAGAGCGTGGGCAAGCTCGTTGACATTAACGTCGGTTAAAAAAGTATACATAACAATTCCTCCTTTAAAATTTAAATAAAAAAAGCGCCGTCGGTTAAATGTACATTCATCTATAATGTTTATACATTTAACCGGCAGCGCCTTTACTTGAAATCAAGTATAAAACTTTTCAAATCAAAAATCAATAGTTTTTTTACAAATAATCGAAGTTTATGCAATTTTATGAAACTAACAAAAAAACGCAAGTTATTTTTATGTAAATTTCATAATGTTAATAATTTATTCATATTATAAAATTTAAAAATATATTATTCATTTAATTAAAGTTTAACACAAAAAAAACCGATTAATTTAAAAATCATCTTTAACTCTATTAAATCAACATTTTTTAAGTCTACTCACCGCTATCTTTTTTATTTGAAATCTGTAAATTCTCATAATCCGAAATAGGCATAGGCATAGCGTAAAAATATCCTTGCGCAATATCACATCCATTTTCCTGCAAAAGTTCCGCTTGCTCGACAGTCTCCACACCCTCCGCCACGGTCTCCATTCCAAGCTTTGAGGCCATGTCAATAATGCTTTCGATAATGTCCTGGCCTCTTTTGGAATTAGATGTTTCCTCAAAAAATCCTTTATCAATTTTAAGAACGTCAACGTCAAGATTTTTAAGCATATTAAGTGAGGAATACCCTGACCCAAAATCGTCCATAGAAATTTTAAATCCAATATCATGCAGCCTTTTGAGTACCTCTGATATAACATCCATACTTTCAAAAGCTATTGTTTCCGTAATCTCAAGCTCAATAAGCTCCGCCGGAAGAGAGTATTTATCCAAAATTTCTTTAAGATTCTCCACATAGTCTCTTTTAAATAAGTGCATCCTGGACTGATTAACCGAAATCCTGACAGGGTTCACTCCCATATCAAGCCACTTTCTTTGCATTTTACACACTGTCTCAAAAACAAACATATCAAGATCTACAATAAAACCATTTTTCTCAAAAACAGGAACAAACTTATCAGGAGTTAAAAACCCCTTAGAATGATGATTCCAACGTACTAAAGCCTCTCCTCCCGATAAAGTATGGTCTTTAATATCATACTTCGGTTGAATGTAAACGACAAATTCGTTGTTTTTTATAGCGTATTCCACATCGCTGTCAGATATAAGCTGATTCCTTGTCTCCTCATCATAAAAAGCACAGTAATTCATATACTTGCCCAAAATTTGAGACAAAGCGAATTTAGCCCTTCCAATAACGTTTGATATATTAAATTCTGTTTCCTTTAAATTATTAAAAATATCTGTGTCATTAATAATATAAATTCCACAGCACGATGTAACCGAACACTTAGAAATTTCCGTGTCTGTTCTTCTATATTCGGAAATATCGTCCATAAGCATCTCAAGGCGAGTTTTGACTCCATCGTTATCATCATATTTTATAAGCAGATTAAACCGCCCAGCTCCCGCCCTGGAAACAATTTCACCCTCAAAAATATTCGCCTTTAAAATATCCGCTATGTACTTTAAAATAGCGTCACCCTCATCTAACCCAAAATGTTCGTTTATAACCTCAAAGTTGTTGACCTCAAGTACCACAACAGCGTATTTTCCCTTGTTCTTTGTTAAAACGCCGGCTGTTTCCAAAATAAATTTATTTTTATTTCCAAGTCCCGTAACTTTATCTATATAAGCCATCTCGTAAATATGTTTCTTGTCACTTCTTTTTATAGCGATTAAATTCATAAAAAGCATAACAATAACACTTATAAAAAAACCCAAAAAAAATGACAGTATATTGACAGAAATATTTTCATTTATAAAAACTTTTTCTCTTCCCTCAATTACGCATACAATAAAATTTGTGACGAAAAAAAATACTATCCATACCGCCAAAGCCACAGATCCCTTAAAAAATAAGCTTCTCTTTTTCATAAAATCACCTCTTTTTATAATTAATTATAAATCATAGAAAAATCATTGTCAATTATAAAAAAGAGGGCTGTTCCTAAATTAAATCATTATAATAACTCTTTTAAACACAAAATTTTTCACCCTGCACTTATGCGTAAAAAAAGGACGCTTAAAACAAGCGCCCTTCTTTACGCATAAATATTAATTTAGTCTAACATTTTTAATTTTATAACTTTGCCAATTACTCCGCTTTAGCGAGTTTAATATTATCAAAATAAATATTTCCCGCCGCTGTTTTTACAAGTCTTACCTGAGCGAGAGAAGGAGTTTTGTCAGCCACAAAATTTGATGTTACAGTACCTATAGGAGTAGCGGTTGCCCAATCTGTATTCGGTGCCCATGAATCCCCATGAGCGTAAATTTTAGTTACGGCTGTTTTAGCGTCTAAATCTAAATCTATAACCATGTGATACCATTTACTTTCCGCTATTTCACCTACGGCCTTTTCATCTGTGGCGTTATAGCTGGGTGTATCAGCCTCCACTACATAAGCTGTTTTCCCAACATTTGTCAATTGATAAAAGATACCAGTTCCCACTAAATTACTTTCAGTAATATATCCAGCTGCTTTTTCGTCGTTTGTGAAGCTATCCGCACTGGCTGTATCCTTTTCTCCAAGTGTACTCTTTAAATTCTCAAAATAAATTCTGAAAGTTCTTCCAGCACTGTTTGTATCAGCGTAATTCGATAAGAAATCCACACTAAACTGATATTTTCCGCTTGTCGCCGGAGTATCAAACTGTTTTAAAACGGCCTTGTCTCCAATATGAATTTTAGCAGTATTGTTTCCATTTACATCTTCGTCATGTTTCATATTTATTACAGCCTTGCCCTGATTTTGCACAAGACCGTATCCGTCAAAGCTGTCAACATCATTAATGCTTACCTCGGCGGAAATAGGAGGATCGCTCTCTGTTGTTGCCTCAGATGAGCTTTCATCTGTTGTCGCTTCAGATGAACTTTCATCTGTTGTTTCATCGCCTGGGTTCTCTGAGCTTGTTTTAAAGTAAGCTTTTAAACCGGAGTTTGTCTTGCCAACTTCTTCAATTACAATGCCCGCCACAAGTTTAGCGCCCTCTCTGCTTAAATGAGTACCGTCTTTGAAAGGTCCCTCAAGAAGTTTTGTCGCGTCCGCAGGATCAGAAGAATATTTTTTAACAGTCCATACTCCGTCTGAACCTTTATTATAATTAGACGTGTTATGCGCCATAAGATCATTAATACTGTCGCCGTGGGCTTTTCCGTAAGCGTTAAACGCCGTTACTGAAAGCTCATCAAGAGTAATAACAGGAACATCTTTGCCTGTCTGCTCCTTAGCGTAAGCGGCAACATCTTTAATACCCTGAACATAGTTCATTGTTTTTTCTTTCATGCCTTGTGTATTTTTCCATACCGCGGCTGTATGTCCGCTGTTTGAAGCTGTAGAGTAATTTGTTCTTAAAGTAGCTTCCTTATTTTTATTATCTACCTCATAACCTTTAACTTCTGTCGCTCCGCCCGCTCTCGCTACAGGAGTTACTAAAATAGGATTAGCTCCTTTGTCAAGAGCGAATTTTACATAATCTTTGTATAAAATCGCCTCGAAAGAAGGAAGTTTTCCGTCCACAATACAGCTGTTAGGAACTACAGGAAGTCCGTCTACGGCTACATATCCGTCTCCCGCTGCGGCTTCTTTCCAGCCCTCAAGATTAGCCGCTGTTGAGATACCGCCGTCAGCGTCTGATTTACCATAGCTTCCGTTAATAGAGTTATCGGCTTTCAAAGGCTCTTTCTCGTCATTGTGACCAAACTGAATTAAAACATAATCGCCCTCTTTAACTCCGTTTGTAGCGTTGGTAAATTGTTTATACTCATCTTTAGTTCTGAAGTCTCTTGTACTTCTTCCGCTTAAAGCGATATTTTTAATATTTATTTTGCTTGTGTCAATATATTGATCAAGCGCCATTCCCCAGCCGTTTCTCCAGTTTAATGACTCAACGTTCTCAGCTGTGTAATTACATACTGTTGAATCTCCTAAAACCCAAAGAGTAGGAGTTCCGCTTGGATTTACCGGTGTTTCCCCGGTAGTTTCCTCGCCTGGTTTCTCTGTTGTTTCCTCAGTGGCCGGAGGATTTGGTTTTCCAGGGTTATAATCCGTTCTTGTGAATTTAAAATTCTCGTCTTTAACTTTAGCCACAATCTGAGCGGCGTCCTCCGCCGTGATTCTCTTATCTCCAGAAACCTCGCCGGCGTCAAGCATAGCTTGTGTGCCTGTAAATGTGCTTCTGTCTTTAACATACTCTAAAACCTGAACAGCGTCGTTTATTACTACCGCTTCCCCGCCTGTAAAAGCACCGAGAGGCAAATTCGACACGGCTGGGGCTTCTGTTGTTTCCTCGCCGGGATTCTCTGTTTTATCTGTTGTCTCCTCAGCGGGAGGCTCTGTATTTCCTGTCGACTCCTCAGCGGGAGGCTCTGTATTCCCTGTCGACTCCTCAACGGGAGGCTCAACAACTCCTCCGTCAGGAATATAATCAATGTCAAAAATCTTAATCTTTGAACCGCCTACGGCAAAGAAATAAGTATATCCCAATTCATCGACCTTTATTTTTACATCGCTGTTGCCGCCCTTGTAATTCTCAGCGTTTTGAGTTACTTCCAAAACACCTGGGTCGCTGTTTGTGTTCCCGTCAAACGCTCCTGAAATAAAATAACCTACAACATCATCAGCCGTTGGGCTTATCTCCGCTAAAGCCGCCGGCACTTTTCCTGTCTCTAATTTGTTTACGCCAAACGCTTTCTCATTAGCAGGATCTGTAGTGGCGTTGCTGATATTCATAGTAAGAGTTCCTGTTTGTGACGGAACAAAAGAACAAAAACTTCCTTTGTCAAACTGATAAAGAAGTCCCGACTCTTTTCTTACCTTTCCACTGTTTGTACCTTGAATACTTCCATCCTTAGCGTCAATTTTTACCGTGCCAGCGCCGGTTCCGCCAGCGTCACGATAAGTAACAACTCCTCCTGAAAGCTGCATAGTAGCTATAGAGCCGTCCTCTGAAATAACCCAGTCGCTTCCATTTTTAGCGAAAACATTTGAAATCGGCATACAGCCTATAATCATAGCCACAGTAATCATTAAGGAAAGAATTTTTTGATATAAACCGCTTCTATGATTTCTTTTTGTTGCGTTCATTTTTTATCCTCCTTTTTTTTAAAATATTTTTTTAAACCATAGTAAGACCATTTATTTCTCAATATCCCATTTTTATCTTGTCCGATTATGTAAAACGAAATCGCTTAAAGCGAAATCAAAAACCAACAGAATAAAAGAAAACATAAACAATCTACTATTTGTAGTATAACAAATCACATTCTTTTTGTCAACGCTAATAAGATTAAAAATAAAAAATATCCAATAATTTCATTATTTTGCCTTTAAAACCATCTCCTGTTTTTATAAAACATTTTCTCTTAAACGTATGACGAATTTTCCCTGTAAATGTAAATATAAAACGCGCGAAATATGTAAAAACTTTTTAACTCGCCTCGAAATTTCTCATTTTTATAGGTCTTGGCCCCTCTTTATTTTTAAAAAACACTCTGTTTGTGCAATATGCTTTATCTCTCCTTTAATCATTATAAAATTTTATTAACTTTATGTATAAAACAATGATTTTAAAATTTTTTAAAATATTTTCTTGCAAATAATTTATAAAAATGGTATACTATTTTTATAATCAGATGTACATACAACTGGCTTTTTATGTACTGTCAACTTATTTTTTATTAATTTTGAGTTTTTTGCTTCCTTATGGTTTTTTACAAGGAAGCGGGAAGATTGGGGCGTCATCCCCGAAATCTTAAATAATTTTGAAAAGGAGACCAGTCTATGAAGAAAAAATTATCAGCTTTACTTTTATCATGCGTTATGGCGGCGTCAGTTTGCGTTCCAACGCTCGCGGCTGACAAGGAAATGACGGATAAGGAAACCACAAGTGCCGCGGCACCTGCGGCTATTCCCGCTTTCCCGGGGGCTGAGGGCGGAGGGAAATACACCTCCGGCGGAAGGGGATGTGACGTTTATATCGTTACTAACCTTGAGGACTACGCGGCGGGAGAAGATCCTATACCAGGTTCTTTCCGTGACGCCGTAAGTAAAGATAACAGAACAATCGTCTTTAACGTTTCTGGTACAATCGTCCTTAAAGACAAACTTGAAATTAAAGGGAGAAAAAACATCACCATAGCGGGGCAAACCGCTCCTGGAGACGGAATCACTCTCTATGGATTCGAGACAAACTTAAGTGACTCTGAAAATATGATAATACGTTATTTACGTCTTCGTCCCGGCGCCGTAAACGTTCATAAAGGCGATTCAATGGACGCTATCTGGGGCAGGAGTATGAAAAACATGATGTTCGACCATCTCTCCACAAGCTGGTCAACAGACGAGACAATGTCTCTTTACAGAATGGAAAACGCTACCGTACAATGGAGCATAATCGCGGAAAGTCTCACTATGTCTGGACATACAAAAGGCCGTCATGGTTATGGAGCTATCTGGGGCGGTGTAAATACCACATACCATCACAATCTTGTGGCTAACCACACATCAAGAAATCCACGTATAGGCGGCGGAACACCTGAGGCTGACGATAACACTCATATCGCTCTTACAGACGTTAGAAACAACGTTCTCTATAACTGGGGATATAATACAATTTACGGCGGCGGACGTTCAAGAACAAACTATATGAACAACTATATCAAAGCCGGACAGGGCACACGCGCTTCCGTAAAAGAGCGTATTATCGACGCGGGAGAGAAAAACAAGCCGGGATATTTCTACGTAAGAGGTAATTATGTAGAAGGCAACGACGCTCTTACAAAAGATAACTCAAAAGGAATTTATGTTTCTGAGTCAAACGCGCCGAGTACGGAAATCTCAAAAACTGAATTCGCTATGGAAGGCACAAAGCCTGAGAATTTAAGAACAACTTCAGCTAAAGAGGCTTATCCGGAAGTTCTCGCTAAAGCCGGGGCGACTTATCCAAGACGAGATGCTCTTGACGCGAGAATTATCAATCAGGTTCAAACCGATACCGGAAGATACGCTAACCTTGATGACGAGGTTGGCGGATATCCTGTAAGAGATTCCGAGAAACGTCCGGACGACTTTGATAAAGATAAGGACGGTATGGCGGACGCTTGGGAGCTTGAAAACGGTCTTGACCCGACAAATCCTGACGACGGAAAAGAACTCGCTAAAGATAACAGCGGATACACAAATCTTGAGAAATATTTAAATTCTCTCGTTGACATGGAATACGCCCCTGAAAATCCTAAAATCGATATATCATCACTTAATTATAACCAAATGTTTACAAAAGGCGAAACAGTTACTGTTACAGCCGATGTCTCAGACAATGACGGAATAGATAAAGTTCAATTCTTTATCGGCAAAGAAATCGTAGGCGAGGCTACAGAGGCTCCTTACACATATAAAACATCTTCTCTTGAGGAAGGAACTTATTATATATCAGCTAAGGTTTATGACAAAAAAGGCAATCAAACTCAATCAAACGCTATAGCTATTCACGTAAATGACGTAACAATGGAAAACTCTCAATGGGCGGCTGCTGATATTGGCAAAGTTGAGACCACAGGCGCCACAACTGTTTACTCCGATGATAAAATAACGGTTAAAGGTTCCGGTAAACTTATCGGAAAAGCCGATACTTTCCAGTACGCTTATAAAAAATTGAGCGGCGACGGAGAGATAGTAGTAAAACTGGACAGCGCTACATTAGTTGATAATCATGCTTTCTCTGGAATTATGATAAGAAACGACTTAAAAGCTGACTCAGCGGCGGTCGCTTTAGGACTTTCCGCTACAAAAGCGTATGAGTGGAAAGAAAAAAATGAGGATGGAAAAGAAGTTACCTATTATAGAAACGCTTTCTCCGTTTATCTCGCCGGAAGAGATAAAAAAGGAGAAGATTTCTCAAAACTTGACGAAAACCTCGACTCTCTCGACGGAGCTAAGAAAACAAATATTCCTATCGTAAGAGACATAGCTTTCAAAGAACTTAGCGAATATAAAGGATATTATCTCCGTATGTCAAGAAAAGACAATAAATTTACCGCTTACTGCTCACCTGACGGTGAAAATTGGACTGAGGTAGGATCAAAAACAATTCCTATGAATAATACTGTTTATATAGGTGTAGCGGCGGAAGCTAATAAAGTAGCTAATAAACTCGTAAATGTAAATACGGCTAAATTCTCAAATATATCAATTTCCGGAAAAGTTTCTAAAGGTGAAAGAACAGCGGCCTCAACTTTAACCACTACAGTAGCTCCTGTTCCTGAGAAAATCGAGAATACAAAGCCATTACAAAATGAAGGGGATTCTGTTAAAACCGATGTTGATTCATCATTAAAATTAAATCCTTGGAAATATAACAGAAATAAATAATAATTCCGCTCTCTCATTATTTTAATAAATTTTTAATAAAAAACGCCAATTAAAATATAATTTTAATTGGCGTTTTTTTGTAATAAATCTTCTTTATGGTTACTATCATAAACCTCTTTATTTTTAAATTTATTATCCATAATAAAAACAGCGCGCTAAAAACTCTTATAGTCTCAAACAACTTGAAAATAAGCAAAAGACAGAGAAAACAGATCATATCCGCGGCACTATTTCCGGCTGATCCCAACGCTGTAAAAAGGATTTTTAAAACTTTAATGTGTATAAACTGTAAAAATCACTTTACTTCTAAAATTAAACAAAAAAACCCGTTCCATTATTATATAATGAAACGGGAGGTTTAAATATTTTACTGCATTTATTGCTTTTAGGAAAATATTATCATGAAAAATAGCGGGAAACGGACTTGAACCGCCGACACTTCGGGTATGAACCGAATGCTCTAGCCAACTGAGCTATGCCGCCATATCTTTCCTGCCTGAGAAACAGCCTGTCTCTTAGGGCGAATACTATTATACGGCAACGCATTTGTTTTGTCAATAGTTAAATTTAATTTTTTATCTGAAGAT
>CAJTVH010000010.1:25186-79613 GCA_910579745.1 uncultured Clostridia bacterium
GAGCTATCCCGCCATAAAATGGGAACAATAGGGCTCGAACCTATGACCCTCTGCTTGTAAGGCAGATGCTCTCCCAACTGAGCTATGCTCCCAAATAATTATCTACTAACACTCACAAAATATATTATACCACTTATTTATACCTGTGTCAATAGTTTTTTTGCTTTTATCTGCACTTTAACACTTTATAAGCTAATCTTGTAAGTTTAAATGAGTCACTCGGGACTCGAACCCGAGACAACCGGATTAAAAGTCCGATGCTCTACCAGCTGAGCTAGTGACCCTCAAAGAAGCGCAAGGCAATAAATATTTCCTTACAGTGCCCAGAGACGGAATCGAACCGCCGACACGAGGATTTTCAGTCCTCTGCTCTACCGACTGAGCTATCTGGGCATGTCAAACAACAGATATTATTATAATACACAAATATTTACTTGTCAATACATTTTTTTAAATTTTTCAAATTAATTGTAAATTGACTATATAATTAAACAAGATAAAAATCATAGCGAATTAAAATAGTCAATTAACTTACAGCAATTCCATAATAGATAAGATTACATAAAAAATATTTTCTTAATATTTCTTTACGCTTTCAACGTTTAAAAAGACAAAACGCCTCTCGCTAAATAAGCACCTAACCTTATCAAAATTACTATATAAAAGAAACAATAAGGAATATGTTTGACTATATAAATTTTCTCGTACCATTGATTATATCCTCAGATAAAAAAATTTTTTTAACAATATTTCAAAAACACTTTATTTATTCTCAAATTTGGGTTAATATATTAAGTAGAGGAAATGTCGCTCCTTTATACCAGCGTAATTATAATACCGACAAAATACTCAGTAGAACTTTTTATAATTTAACGGAGGCATATATGTCCGATAAAATTTTGATAATAGATGGAAACAGCATAATAAACAGAGCCTTTTACGGCGTACCTCTCCTTACTAATAAAAACGGTGAATTTACAAACGCGGTATACGGCTTTTTAAATATATTATTTAAACTTATTGACGATGAGAACCCTAAATTCGCCGCCGTCGCGTTTGACCTAAAAGCGCCTACTTTCAGGCACATTAAATACAAAGACTATAAAGGTACAAGAAAAGGTATGCCAGATGAGCTCGCGGCACAAATGCCGATATTGAAAAACATTCTTCGTAAAATGAATATTAAAATATATGAAAAAGAAGGCTATGAGGCGGACGATATACTCGGAACAATAGCAAAAAAAACAGAGGCTGATGGACTTATCCCGATAGTTGTCTCCGGCGACCGCGATCTTTTACAAATCGCCACAAATACAATAAAAATAAGAATACCTAAGACAAAAGGCGGAAAAACGGAAATTGAAGATTATCTCTTAAAAGACGTAATCGAGCGTTACGGCGTGACGCCGGCAGAATTTATAGAGGTTAAAGCGTTGATGGGCGATACTTCTGATAATGTTCCCGGCGTTCCCAGTATAGGAGAAAAAACAGCGCTTAAAATAATCTCTCAATACAAAACCGTTGAGAACGCTATAAAAAACGCTTCTAATATAAAACCTAAAAAGGCATCTGAAAACTTAGAATTGTATAAAGAACAGGCTATTTTAAGCAAAGAGCTTGTCACAATAATAACAAACGCTGAAATAAACTTTAATCTTGAGGAAACGAGACTTACAAATATTTTTAACGACGACGCTTATTCTGAGATACGTCGCCTTGAGTTTAAAAGTATGTATCATCGTTTCAGCTTAAACGAGGTATCCTTTGAAAATAATGATGCTCCTAATTATACGCTTATTACAAAAAAAGCTGAGGCTAAACAATTTTTTATAAATATAAATCCTTGGATTGAATACTCTTATCATATAGTTACAGATAAAATTGAAAACAATAAAATTATAGGAATATCTTTTTCATGTGAGGAAGACAGGGGAACTTTCATATGTATAAACGACAATCTCTCGGAAAATGAGCTTTTTCATATGTCAAAAGACTTTTTTACCGGAGAGAACCCTAAAATAGCCCACGACGCTAAAAAAGACATTCACATTCTCTCCCGCCATAACATACAGCTTAAAAATTTAATTTTTGACACAATGCTGGCTGGATACATTCTTGACTCCACAAGAGAAACATATAATTATGACGATATAGCGAAAAACTTTTTAAATGAAACGTATCTTTCGGAAGAGGAACTTCTGGGAAAAGGTAAAAACAGGATAAAAATTTCCTCCCTCTCCCCGGATGAATTTCTAAAATTTGTCTGTCAAAGTTCAGATATATCTTTTAGGGCGAAAAATGTAATGGAGATAGAACTAAAAGAAAACGGACAGGAAGATCTCTATTTCAACATAGAGTTCCCTCTTATATTTGTTCTCGCTGATATGGAACTTACTGGGATAAAAATCGACGGCGATAAACTTTCAGAATACAGTAGTGAGCTTTCTCAAAAAATTGATTTTCTTGTAAAAGAAATATATCGCCTCGCGGGAGAGGAATTTAATATAAACTCACCAAAACAGCTCGGAATAATACTGTTCGAAAAATTAGGCTATAAAGGCGGCAAAAAAACAAAAACTGGCTGGTCAACATCAGCGGAGGTTCTCGAAAACTTAAAAGGCGAACCCATAGTAGACAACGTGCTTGACTACCGAACATACTCAAAGTTAAAATCCACCTACGCCGACGGGCTTTTAAGCGTTACCGATGAAAAAACAAAAAGAATATACTCCACTTTCAATCAGGCTATAACGGCGACAGGCAGAATAAGCAGTACAGAACCTAACCTCCAAAATATCCCGATAAAAATAGAAGAAGGTAAAAAACTTCGAAAAGTTTTTGTTCCTGAAAAAGATTTTGTTTTTATAGACGGGGATTACTCACAGATTGAATTGAGAATACTCGCCCATATAGCTGACGACGAAACATTGATTAACGCTTTCAAGGACGGCGCGGACATTCACCGACTAACAGCCTCCCAAGTATTCGGCGTGCCTTTCTCTGATGTAACGCCATTCCAAAGAAGCAGCGCTAAAGCGGTAAACTTCGGCATAATATATGGTATAAGCGCTTTCAGTTTAAGCCGTGATTTAAAAATAACTAAAAAAGAAGCTGACTTCTATATTGAGAGCTATTTTAAAAAATACCCCAATATAAAAAAATATATGACAGACTCCGTGGCTGAGGCAAAAAAATACGGTTTTTCAAGAACACTTTATAATAGAAAAAGAAATATCCCTGAGCTTTCATCATCAAATTTCACACAAAGGTCTTTCGGCGAGAGGGTAGCTATGAATATGCCCATCCAGGGAACGGCGGCGGATATAATAAAAATAGCTATGCTGAAAGTATACGACAGATTAAAAAAAGAAAACCTGAAATCAAAACTTATTTTGCAGGTTCACGATGAGCTTTTAATCGAAGCGTACAAGGAAGAAAAAGAAACCATTAAAAAAATTTTAAAAGAAGAAATGGAAACGGCGGTTTCTCTGAAAGTCCCTCTCGATGTGGATATACATGAGGGAAGCGACTGGTATGAGGCAAAATAAGGTTTGGTGTGTAAAATCATGAAAATAATAGGATTAACAGGAAAATCAGGGAGCGGGAAAAGTTCCGTCTGCTCCATTCTTTCCGAACACGGCGGATATATAATAAATTCTGACAAAATCGCCCATAAAAATATGAGAAAAGGGTCGGTGGCGTACAATGCTATAAAAGACGCTTTCGGAGACGAGATTCTTTTTGATTCCGGTGAGATAGACCGAAAAAAACTTGGAAAAAAAGTATTTTCAGATCCGGAAAAATTAAAAATTTTAAACGAAATCAGCTTAAAACACATTCTGGAAAAAATATCCGAAGAAATAGACGACATATCAAAAAAAACAGATATATATAAGTTTATAGTGATAGACGCCCCCCTTTTGATAGAGACAGGATTAAACTATATATCAGATGAGGTGTGGGTGATTCTTGCCGACGAGAATATACTTCTTGACAGAATAATAAAACGTGATAAAATCGATTTTGAATACGCGAAAAACCGCCTTAAAAATCAAAGACCCCAAAAAGAACTTATGGCTTTCGCCGATGTTGTTATAGAAAACGGCGATATTTCCCAATCAGAACTAAAAAAGAGAGTTCTCAAACATTTGCCTAAATAAACACCCGTCCATTATGAGTATAGTATAAAACAAAAGCATGAATCCCTTTTAAAAGAATACAGACAACGTAAAAAATACTTTTATTTTTTATACGGATTTTTGTATAGCCAGCGAACTTGTTTATCCCTAAACTTGTTGACCATAATAAAAAACAAGGAGATGCGTTAATGAAAAATGTGCCGGAAAAAAGACATTTCCCATATGTAAAAACAATTATCATCTTTATTTTTATAATATTGTTCGTTATATGCTCGGTTTTATACCTATATCCCGTAAAATACTCGGAAATTATAAGCAAATACTCAAAAAAATATAATTTGCCCGAAGAGCTTATTTACGCCGTGATAAACACTGAAAGCGGCTTCGACAAAAACGAGGTCTCTCCAAAAGGCGCTAAAGGACTTATGCAGATTATGGAAAATACAGCTGATTGGGTAAACTCAAAAGAAACTATCGAAAATTACGACTATAATAAAATATTTGACCCTGAGCTTAATATCCATATAGGATGCTGGTACCTGTCATGGCTAAAGGAAACATATAAGGACCATACTCTTATTTTAGCGGCTTACAACGCCGGAAGCGGCAATATATCCAAATGGCTCTCAGACGAGAAATACTCAAAAGATGGAAAAACACTGTCGGAAATTCCTTTTAAAGAAACAAGAGATTATGTGAAAAAAGTAAACTCATCAATGACGTTTTATAGATATATTTTAAAATTCCCTTTTATAAATTAAGACTATTATAATGATTTTCAAAATTTTCAGAGCGAAACAATAAAAAATTCCTTAAATATATCAGATTTTATTAAAGTTTACTTATGTTTTTATTGTTTCGCCAAAGTAAATTAACGACTGAATAATTACAGCCGTAACCTATCGGAGGTTATATATGAAATTTTTTTTACCCGTTACACTAATTATTACAATGATATTTTTCTCCGGCTGTACAAACGGCGGAGAAAAGCACGAATACAACGTAGAGCCAGCGAACTTAAATGAAAATATCACGGAAAACGTAAGTGAGGACGAAACTAGTTCTGACAAGCCGGCTAATACATCTCCCGAATACGGCGGAACACTTAAATTATCAATGCGTGTGCCAAAATCTTTAAATCCTTTAATAAACGAGGATATAACCGTTGATAAAATTTTAAAAATAATGTTTGAGCCTCTTTTTAAAAAAGATAAAACAGGAAAAATCATTCCAAATATAGCCGAAAGCTACTCTTTTTTAAATGATACTCTGACAATAAAAATAAAAGATGGCTTAAAATGGCATAACGGAGGGACGATAACGGCAGCAGATGTTATTTTCTCACTAAACACAATAAAAGAGCGTGGTGATAAGTCACTGTATAAAGACGCTCTTTTAAATGTTTCATCATACTCAAATATCGGAAACACGATAACAATAAAACTTACAAAACCTTTTTATTACTCTATATATAACCTGTGCTTTCCCGTTATATCGGCCGATTATTACAGCGGAAAAACAAGCTTTGACAGCGACGTTAATATGCGTCCGTTAGGAAGCGGAAGCTTTAAATTCTCATCCTATCAGCTGGCTCATGAGCTTATTTTGGAAAAATGCGAGGGAATAAACGGAAGCCCATATATAGATAAAATCTCAGCTTTAATAACCGACAACAGAGAAACAGACCTTTACGCTTTCGAGCAGTCCGTAACGGGGGCTATACAATCCGACGTAAGCGAATGGGGAAAATTCAGCGCGGGAAAAGAAATAAATATAACTGAATATGACACAAAGGACTTTGAGTTTTTAGGGTTTAATTTCAAAAACCCTCAGTTAGTCAATTTAAACCTGCGCCAGGCGATTTCTTTAGCGGTTCCTTTAGATGAATTAACTGAAAACGTTTACTTAAATCACGGGGTAAAAAGTCATCTTCCTGTAAATCCCCATATGTGGTATTACTCAAAAGACATAACCCCTCCCGAATATAACCTTGAATCGGCATCGAAAATAATTGAAAACTCAGGATATACAAAAGATAAATTGAAATTCTCAATTCTCGTAAACTCGGAAAACAAATCAAGATGCGAGGCGGCGTCAATAATAGCCGACCGATTAAATCAAATAGGTTTTGACGTTACCGTAAATAAGCAAAACTTTGATGTTTATCAAAATCTCCTGAAGTCCGATAATTTTGATATGTTTATAGGAGGTGTTCGGCTTTCAAACCTTGGTGAACTGAAGCCTTTTCTATCAAGTGCCTCTATAACGGCCGGAATAAACTTATGCAATTACTCAAATACACAGGTTGATGCCCTTTTAGATAAATTAGAGACAGTCGGAAACGATGAGGACTTTAGATTATCTCAGGAGGAACTTCAAAAATTTATAAACAGGGAAATTCCCTGCGTCGGTATTTGTTTTAAATACTCGGCGGTTTTAACTGATAAAAACATAAACGGCTTTAAAAATCCCACGGCGGATAATATATATAATGATATACAAAAATGGTATATATCGAAACACTGATTATTGAACTTCTTATAAAACCCTAAATCTGTGAAATAAGCAGGAATTTCATACTTAATATGGTAATATCGAAATCCATATTTAAACGCTTTTTTAAGGCTTCAAAACTTCTGTTATAAATTTTAAAGAATAAAATTTTTTCAGTGTTTCCATATAATAAACGGAGGTAAATAAATGGTCAGACAATGCTTTTTAACGGGAGAATTAATATTTTTCGCCGAGGAACGGGCAAGAAGACCGCAGAATTTTAAAAAATTACATGTAGCTTCGACTCCAAAGGAATTTTGCCCTTTCTGCCCTGAAAACAGTTCTATGACACCAAAAGAGGTTTTTTCAACTGAAGATAAAAAAATAAGGATTGTTCCCAATAAATATCCTTTTATATCAAGAAATGACCCAACCCATTATGGTATACACGATGTATTAATAGATACAGCGAATCACGAGGAAAGATTATATCAGTTTACGGACGAGCATATGGCGGAGGTAATAAAGTCAATAAGAGAACGTGTAAAAGTTTTGCAGAACGACAGTAAAACGGTATATATACAAACATTTAAAAACGACGGAATAGACGCCGGGGCGAGCCAGTCTCACTCTCATTGGCAAATAGCCTCGTTATCGGTTATTCCTCCTAAATATCAAAACGCGCTGAACGTTCTTCATAAATATTATGATGAAAAAGGCGGCTGCTATTTCTGCGGCTTAAAAGAAACACTTAAAAAGCAAATTATAGAAGAAAACGATAGTTTCATCGCTTATGTTCCCACAGACGCTAAATTTCCTTATGAAATGTACATAATACCTAAAAAACATATCTCAAATATTATAAGCTTTAACGATAAAGAAGCCGCCGATATGGGAAAATTAATAAGAAATTGTGTAAAAAGGCTCGCCTCATTATATCAAGGCATATCCTATAACATATGTTTCTTCAACTCGCCGAAAACATTGTCAGAAAGCGATTGTTTTGAGAAATACACTCACTTTCACATACAGATAATCCCAAGAATAGGGCATATGGCTGGATTTGAGTTCTCGACGGGATGTTATATAAATTCTGTCCTGCCTGAGAAATCCGCCGAGGTTCTGAAAGGAATTGATATAAAACAATGAAAACAAAACTCGCCGTTTTAGCGGGGGGCGCTTCTTTCGAGAGGGAAATATCCCTCCGCTCCTCGGAAGAAATCGTAAAATATTTGGATAAAAAAAAATATGATATAAATACAATAATCGTGCCTAAAGAAAAAAGTGCCTCATGGGTAAAAAAACTTATTGAGTTCTCACCTGATTTGGTTATAAACCTTCTTCACGGAGGAGACGGGGAAAACGGCTCTGTTGCTGGTCTTTTAAACTGCCTTAACATTCCCTCCATTGGAAACGGCGTTCTTTCCGGAGCGATTTGTATGAACAAAAATATATGCAAGGCCGTTTTAAAAAACAGCGGCGTTCCAGTCTGTGAGGACGTTTTTATAAAAAAAGGGGATAGTATAACTGACTTTGAGGAAAAAATCAAGGAACTTGGCTTTCCCGTGATAGTAAAACCCAATAACGGAGGCGGAAGCATAGGAATTTCCGTAGCGCGAAATATAGACGAAGCGAAATCTCTCGCTGAAAATATAATAAAAATCTACAATGACGACGTTTTAATTGAAAAATTTATAAACGGAAAAGAAGTAACAATAGTCCTTATACAAAAAAACAACAAAACAGAGGTTATGCCGGTTTTGGATATATCCCCGAAAGGCGGTTTTTACGACTATAACTCTAAGTATATTGACGCTACGGCGGAAATAGGATTTTCAACCCTTCCGCTGTTCATTCGGGAAATGATTGAGGACATAGCTAAAAAAATTTTTAAATTATTTGAGTGTGAGGGTTTCTGCTATGTGGATTTAATCATAAAAGAAGAACAAGTTTACTTTATAGAGGTAAACACAATCCCCGGATTCACAAAACACAGCATAATCATAAAAACCTTACAATCGCTAAACATGGACATAGGAAAATTTCTTGACGAGCTTATACAGAATGAGCTGTAAAAACGCCGCTGACGTATATAATCGAAAACTAAACTTGTCCAAGATGAAATCATAATCTCTCCCCCCAAATAAATCTAGTTTTCGTATAAAGTTAAGGAGAATAAAAAAATGAATAAATCAATTAAAATAGGCAAAAAAATTATTTCCGAGAATTCGCCTGTATATATCATAGCCGAAATGTCGGGAAATCATAACCAAAGCTTTGAGAGAGCGAAAAAAATTATAGACGAGGTAAAAAAAACAGGGGCTGACGCCGTAAAACTTCAGACATACACCCCAGACACAATCACGATAGACTGTGACGCTCCCGCATTTCATACAGGAAAAGGCCTTTGGGAAAATGAGAAAACTTTATACTCTCTGTATCAAAAGGCTTATACCCCATGGGAATGGCAGGAAGAGCTCAAAAACTATGCCGAAAGTATAGGTCTTGACTGTTTTTCCTCCCCTTTTGACCTTACAGCGGTTGACTTTATGACTAAAGTAGGAATGCCCGCCATAAAAATCGCTTCTTATGAAATAAATGATATACCTCTAATAAGAAAAGCCGCCAAAACGGGAAAACCCATAATAATCTCCACGGGAATAGCTTATTTAGAGGATATAGAACGAGCTTTAAGGACTTGTAAAGAAGAAAACAACGAGAACGTGATTTTATTAAAATGCGTCTCAGCTTATCCCTCCCCTTATGAGGATATGAACATAAAATTAATTCCAAATATGAAAGATACGTTTGAGTGCGTTGTTGGTCTTTCTGATCACTCCCCTGGCTCTGAGGTTGCCTTGGGCGCCGTAGCTTTAGGCGCCAAAGTAATCGAGAAACATATGACCATAAAACGGTCCGACGGCGGGGTTGACTCTGAGTTCTCAATGGAGGCGGAAGAATTTTCTCAAATGGTCTCTCAAATAAGAAACCTTGAGAAAGCCCTCGGCCGCGCGACCTATACACTGACAGAAAAGCAGAAAGAGGGAAGACGCGGTTCCCGTTCCTTATATGTTGTGAAAGACATAAAAAAAGGAGAACTTATAACAGAGGAAAATGTCCGCTCAATCCGCCCCGGCGGCGGACTTCATACAATGTATTACGACAATGTTTTAGGAAAAACAGCGGCCTCGGATTATAAAAAAGGCACACCATTAAGCTGGGATATGGTAAGGGGGTAAAAGAATGAGTGAAAATTCAATATGTATAATTACCGCAAGAGGCGGAAGCAAACGAATCCCCGGAAAAAACATAAAGGAATTTTTAAAAGAACCCATAATAAACTATTCAATAAAAGCGGCTTTAAACAGCTGTATATTTGACGAGGTAATGGTTTCTACCGATGATGACAAAATAGCTGAAATAGCGAAAAAGGCCGGTGCTTTTGTACCCTTTATGAGAAGCGCCGAAACCTCCGGAGATACGGCGACAACGGCTGAAGTTATTTTAGAGGTATTGGAAAAATACGCTTCCCTCAGAAAAACTTTTGATTATATCTGCTGTATGTATCCAACCGCCCCTTTTATAACCGCCGAAAATTTAAAAAGAGGATTGCAAATATTAAAAGAAAAAAACGCCAACAGCGTTATTCCCGTAGTACGTTTCTCATATCCTCCTCAAAGGGGATATATAGTAGAAAACGGCGTTTTAAAATATAAGTGGCCTGAAAATTACCCAAAAAGGTCTCAAGACTTAGAACCACTTTATCACGACAGCGGACAGTTTTATTTTTATAAAGCGGATTTTTTTATAAAAACAAAAGGTTTAAACTTTGAGGGTATGTATCCGCTTATTCTCTCGGACCTTGAGGTACAGGATATAGATACACCCGATGATTGGGAAACGGCGGAACTGAAATACCATATTTTAAAAGAAAAGGGCCTCATAAAATGATGGGATCCGTAATAAAAAAAACAATGGCTGTTTTCAGCAGCGGTTCTTTGTCTCTTGGTATGGGGCATATAATGAGAACACTCGTAATCGCCGAAAAACTTAAAAACATATTCTCCATATATTATATACGGGAAAACGGAGAGGAATATAAAACAGGCGCTGACGAGCTTAAAAAAAGAGGATATAAAGTATACACTGAAAATATGGACACTTCGGCGGACTTATTGCTCCTTGACAGTTATAACGTAACTGAAAACACACTTCGGCGATTAAGAGAAAAATATAAAAAACTTGTATATATCGACGATTTGTGTAAACTTTCATTTTATGACTGCGATATGGTTATCAATAAAAACCTCGGAGCCGAAAATTTAATATATAATACACCCGATAACTGTGAAACCCTTTTAGGACCACTCTACGCTCTTTTAAGAGATGAGTTCCAAAAAGCATCCTCCCACGATGTATCCGAAGATATAAAAAATATTCTTATAACAATGGGGGGAACAGACCCAAAAAATACCTCTGTTAAAGTGCTTAACATTGTAAAAAGCACGTCTTTTAGCTTTAACGTGG
Source organism: uncultured Clostridia bacterium (assembly GCA_910579745.1). Classification (GTDB taxonomy): domain Bacteria; phylum Bacillota; class Clostridia; order Lachnospirales; family CAG-274; genus MGBC114079. The sequence goes on from CAJTVH010000010.1 coordinate 36,346, forward strand.
CGCTAAGTCCAGGATTTTCCGATAAAACAAAATACGCCCTAAAAAAATTGTCCAAAGAGAATAGAAATATAACCCTCTTTGAAAATCCAAAAATGGCTGAATTAATATCAAAATGCGATATGGCTATAACGGCGGGAGGCGGAACAACCCACGAAATAGCGTCTTTGGGAGTTCCTCAAATAATGATAACCGTCGCCGAAAATCAATTCTCTCCCCTTTCTTTCGGGGAAGACAACGGGCTGTATATATACGGCGGAAAAGAAAACGAGTTAAATACAAATAAGTTTTTATCACTTTTCAATTCATTGGCCAAAGATTTTGACAGACGGAAAAAACTCTCTGAAAGCCAAAAAAACACGATAAATAAAAACGGCGCTGATTTAGTCGCGGAAAAAATTAAAAAACTTATTTTATTATAATATCTATCTTTATAGTCAACCAAGTTAAAAATAAGCAAAAGGAGACGGGACAAAAATTATTTTGCCCCGTCTCCTTTTGCTTATTTTTAACTTGGTTGACTATAACCTTTATTAAACAGGTCTATTATTTTCTATAACGCTTTATTTTTTCACAGTGAAATTAAAAGTCTCGTTTAAAGCTTTTTCTAATATATAACCAGCCTGAACAGACGTAAGCTCACTGTCACCGGTAACGTTGCACCTCTCAAAGAAATTCTCGCTTTCCGTGATTTCTTTTGGTATACTGTTTCTGTCAAGTACAAACTCTAAAAGAAGAACAGCGTCGGAAACCTCAATTTCCCCGTTTCCGTCAACATCTCCTAAAATAAAATCATCCGACGGATCTTTGCCCGGTCCTGGGTCAGCGCCCATAACGCCAAGTTCCTTTTCGCTCATAACAGCGTTAGAGCCTCCTATACGAATAAGATATTTCTCGTTTTCCACTAAATTTCCTTTAAAGGAAAAAGTAAACAGCCCGTCGTTTAAAGTCACTTCCGTCGCCTCGTAAGTACCAATATAAATCGAATCGGAAATTTGATAAAAATACCCTTGTGTCTCATTATATTTAACCACGGAAACCGTATATCTTTGATACTGTAAAGGCTCTTTAATTCTGCCTGTAACTGTAATAAGCCCTCCCTCGTCAACTGTCGAGCCTATTAAAATAATTTCTGTCTCAGCGAACACGCTTGACGCCGAACAAATAAAAGATAAAAGCACCGCCAAGAAAAAAGCTATTTTTCTCATAAAACAATCCTCCTTATACAAATTTTATCAACTTATAGCGAAACAATAAAAGAATAAAAAGACACACTCTAAGCAAAACCTTATATAATTAAGCAATTCTTTTATTGTTTCACTCTAAAGATTCCTTGAAACGTTATGATATGTTATTTCTCATATTCCACAATCATACCCATTACAGTTTTATTGGCTCCTCCGCCCCATGTGTAAATAGGCTTTGACAAGTCGTCAAACTCAGCGGAAAACGCTAAAAACGTTGATGGGTCGGCGTCTCCCGTTACTTTAGTCACAAGCTTTCCACTGTCGTCAAGCTGCCCTAAATACTGCACTCGTCTCTGACCTCTGTCTAAATCATTTTCCTCGTTATAATACACAACCGTTACTTTACATTTCGAGTATCCCGGGAATGGATTAAAATAAAGGCAGGCATTGTCCACAGCGCCCCTTCCGCCTTTAAGACCTCTTGTAAAGTTTATTTTCTCTGTCGTTCCGTCAAGCTTCGTGTGAGTATATTCATATTTTCTGTTTTGAGCTCCGAATTTGCCGAAACCATTAAGCCCCTCTATAGCCTCCAGCACCTGATTGTCGGAAGTACCGCAGTAACCGTTAAACTTTGAGTCTGAGAAATTATAAACCACATATGACGGTTTAGCCTGTTCTTTATAAGTATGCTCATATTTCTTTGAGAAGGGAACCATACTGTTAAATGAATCCCATATATGAATTTCCATTTTCTCATTGTCCGAAAACTCACCGTTAATGGTGTAGCTTCCCGAATCGTTTAAAGCTGTTTCCGTCGCCTTAACTATATTGCCGTTAGCGTCATACACCACGGCTATAAGAGAACCCGACGGCTCCGCCTCGTCACCGTTGTACTTAACATCAATATCAACCGTGTTATATAAAGTATTAGTAAATTTAGTTACCTCATAAATATCAACGCCGGCGGCAGGCTTTTGCTTAATCGATTTCATCTTGGAAACAGCGTCCTCAACCGTTTTCTTGAGTATGTCAAAATCAATTTCCGTTTCAGCCGCTTTAACTCCCGCCTTATAGGTTTCTGTCATAATATTCCAGTTCTTTTCTGAGTATTTAGTACTGTCATATGATTTGTAAGCGTCTTCCAAAACTTTTTTATATTCCGCTCTCTGAGCGTCCGTAATGGCGTTTTTAATAACGCTGACAACAGGGAAGGAAACCTCTCTCGTTACACCGCCGATTGTAACGGAAGCCGTTATAAGAGCTGTTCCCTCAGCTTTGTTCGCTCTTACGGCATTGTTTTCCACAACCGCAACATCTTCGTCGCTTGATTTATAAGAAACATCGTCCCAGCTAAAATCCGCGAAATTCTCATCCGTCATAATAGCCTGAAGCTTAGGATCAACGGTTTTAACAGCGGCGGCGAAAGAACCGTCCGGATTAACCGTGCTTATAAGCGAAATTCCCGTAGGTATTACAGAAACTCGTTTAAGTTCTTTTTTAAGGCTTCCCGTAATATTAATGTTAGCGATAAGATTTTCAGCTTTTTTTGAATCCTCTCCCACCATAATCGTATATTTACCCTCTGGAACATAAATTCCTGTGGTTTTCTCGTCATAAAAATGTAAATCCTTAACGCTCACTTTTATTGTAACCGTTTTTTCTTCTCCTGCCCCAAGGCTCACTCTCTCAAAGCCTTTAAGCTGTTTTAAAGGTAAATTCACACCGTCTCCGCCCGGCGCTTTAACATAAAGCTGCACAACCTCGTCAGAAGGAACGGTGCCCGCGTTTTTAACATCAACGCTTACCTCAAAATCATCGTTAGCGTCCGCACTTTCTTTTGAGAGTCTAAGATTTTTAAACTCAAAATTTGTATAGCTTAATCCATAACCAAAAGGATAAACAGGAGTACCGCCATAATATTGATAAGTTCTTCCTGGGAATTTATCGGCGAAACCATCAGGGAAATTCTCCGGCTTCTGACTTCTCTGTCTTATGCTGTAATCATTTCTTTCCCATTTAATGCCCTCATCGTCCCTCTGGTCAATACCGTCTATTTTCATAACCTCAAGATCCTTAGGGTCGTACCATGTTGTTGAGAGTCTTCCCGACGGACTCACATCGCCCATAAGAATCTCAGCCAAAGCCGTTCCTTGTACCTGACCGTTATAACAATTCCACAAAACCGCTTTAGTATTGTTTATAAAAGGTGAGACATCCATTTGTCCCGCTGTCTGCATTACAACGATGGTTTTTTCAGGATAAGCCTCCGTAAGGGCCAAAACGTGGTTTTGATGTTCCGGAAGAGCGATGCTTGTTCTGTCGTTTGACTCGTTTGAGTCCGACGTAGTCGTTCCTGCGTAGGCGATAATAACCTCCGCCTCGTCAAGTTCCGCTTTATACCCGTCTACACTGAAACTTGAGTTTACGCTTAAAGTAATATATAAATCAGCCGTTTTGTTATATCCGCCCTCGGCTCCCGTATAATCTGCCGACACTGTCGTATAGTCCGCTCCGGAGTTTGAGGTGAATTTAATTTCTGAATAATTTTGAGTCGAGTTATTATAACCTATATTAATTATCCCGCTCGGAGAACCCTCGCTTGTTAAAACTTCCGCCTCAACTTTTGTAATTCCGGCGAAATCAACACTTGGAACAGAAACAACCGCTTTTCTCGTAACATTTTTAAGTTCCCCGTTTTCTAACGTCACGCCCTCTTTTTTATCCGCCTTTGACAAATCAACTTTAACTTTAGAGCCGTCCGCCTTGACAAGGTTAAGCGCTCTAATATTAAGTATAGGCGTCTCGTCGGTAATATTTCCGAGGTAATTTAATTTTACGTCCATATTCTTTTCCTTAAAAATATTTACAAGTCCCTGATAAGGGGAAACCGTTTTCTCAGGCTCACCTGAATATCCGCCGAGATAAGCCTCTCCAGCCATATTTCCGACTATGGCCACATTTTTAACGCTTGATTTAATAGGTAGAATATTATCCTCATTCTTAAGTAATACCCACGATTTTCTCGCCGCTTCTAACGCCACGTTTACGTGTTCCTCTGTCTCAAGAACGCTTGAGTCCCCCGAAAAACTGTAGGGAACCTCTGAAGCACTGTCAAACTCGCCTGTTCTCATTCTCGCGAGATAAGCCCTGTAAAGAGCTATATCCAAATCATCCTCGCTCATATGTCCGTTGTTCACCGCCTCTATAATATTAGCGGCGGACATGGCGCTTCCGCAGTCCATATCGTTTCCGTTTTTAATGGCGAAAGGAAGCGTCTCCGACTGTGGAACTGAATCAAGCTTAACGTCAGGGAAAAGCGTGCGTTTAAACGTCGGGCGGCTGTGAAGATTATTCACGGCTCCGCAGTCTCCCGTGACATAACCATCAAAACCCCAGTTTCTTCTAAGAAGGTCGTTAAGTATGTAGGGATTGGCGGGAGACGGAATATACTCATAAAGTATATTGCCGTTTCTCGTAACCGTGGTGGCGTTATATGAGCTCATAACAGAAGCGGCGTTAGCGGCTTCCATTATATCCTGAAATGCCTTTCCATAGTAGTCCCTAAGAGTTTGTTCGTCCATAACCGATGTGCCGACCTGTCTTTCAGACTCGCAGTTATTGGCGATAAAATGCTTTAAAGTAGCGATAGTCTTAAGATATTTCTCATCATCACCCTGCATACCGTTTATAAAATTAACGCCGTATTGAGCGGTCAAATAAGGGTCTTCCCCATATGACTCCTCGTTTCTTCCCCAGCGAGGGTCCCTCGCCATATTGATAGTCGGCGACCAATAGGAAAGCCCATTTCCTCTTGAGCCTGGTTGATTAAGCTTTCCCCTCGCCTCTGTAGAGGTAATGTCCGCCGCTTTAAAAATCAATTCTCTGTCCCATGTGTTAGACATAGCCATACTTGACGGAAAGCTTGTCGCTTTGCCCTCTCTCGCCACACCGTGCAGGCCCTCTTTCCAGAATTGATATTTTTTCACCCCAAGGCGGTCTATAGCGGGAGCTTGATTCACAAACTGCCCCGCTTTCTCCTCCAATGTCATTCTCGCGACCAAATCAGCCGCGCGTTCCTCAAAAGACAAACTTGTGTCCTTGTACGGAAGAACCTCCTCCGCCAAAGAAACATCCCCGCCTGATAAATCAGCCACGCCCTCGGCGAAAACAGTATTTGTGTTAAAAACTCCCGTCACAGTCATAAAAAAAGCGACAGCGGATGAAACAACTTTCTTTAATTTCATATAAAAGCCCTCCTTATCTCTCGAAAATCAGATTTGTTCGTAAATTGTCAAAGACTATCCGTATCTTCATCCCATAAAAATACTCATAACCTACGGCCGCAAACCGTCCTTAATCATTAAGTAAGCGACAACCGTTTAAAAAACAAGAAACTTGCTTAAATCGGTTAAAATAGGCGAATACAGCCAACAAACTAAAAAATAAACAAGCTGTATAGATGGCTGCGCCATCTATACAGACTGCTGAAAATACCTTTAGCTAATTTTCAAGTTCGCTGACATAAATATGTCTTTTTAAAGATTTCCGAACGATTTATTATCTTTATGCTTGTATTTTACCTTAAAAAGTGATAGAATAAAAGACATATTGTAAATACAATCAGCCAAAAAGTGAGGTTAGAAAATGTTGCCTTTTTATGAGATAAGAAAAACCGAACTTACCGTAAAACACAACACGTATGAGGTAAAATTTCCCGAGCACTTCCATAAATACATAGAGCTTTTATACGTCTACGACGGCGCTCAGCATATAAAAATAGACAATAAAAATTATTGCGTAAACAAAGGTGAGCTCGCCGTAATATTTCCGGATATAATTCACTCCTATTTTACAGATAAAACAAAAACAGCCGACGAGCTTCTTATAATGTGCGACCCTAAATTGTTGGGTTCCCTTTTTCCAAGCTTTAAAAATCATATCCCCAATAACCCTATAGTATACGAAAAAGATATAAGCGAGGAAACTTTTTTCGCCTTGTCACATCTTTCCCCCGATAGCAACTTTGAGGTAAAATTCGGCTATACATGCATAATTCTCTCAAATATAATAAACGCTCTTATTTTAACAAACGATATCCGGACCCCGTCTAAAGACTTAACTTACAAAATAACCGAATATATAGAGAATAACTTTACTCAGGATATAACAAGAGAAACCCTCGCTAAAATATTTAACGTAAATATATATTACATATCAAGGATATTTAAAGAGCATTTTAAAATGAATCTCCGCTCTTATTTGGGTCTAATCCGCTCTGAGTACGCCTCCACACTTATAAGAACAACAAACAGAACCTTAACGGACATCGCTTTCGACTCCGGCTTCGACAGTATCCGCACTTTCAACAGAGTATTTAAAGATATTTACGGAATATCTCCCTCCGAGTTTAAAAATAATATCATCAACTATACTAAACCGTCTAAAACTTAAAAACCCCTGTGAGATTAAAAATTATTTTTGAGTTCATAACCATTTTGCTTACAATAATTCCAACTTAAAACAATTCCAATTTAGCCGGCATAATAAATTCCCCGCTTAATAAAATAAAAAAACGTTACGCTAGGCAGAAGCGCGGGCTCATACTAAATATAAAGGCGTTTAAATTCCAAATAAAATAATTTTTCGTTTTCACTTGCTCAAAAATCGTCATAGCAAAAATTTATAACTTAATTAGGCCAGATAAAAACAGGCCCTATTTAAATATTGTTTATTTTTTATAATTTTATTTTTTATTGGCCGATTTGTATTGACACTTTTAACAATTTGTGTTATGCTGTAATAGGTAGATTTTTCAATGTTGTTGTTAGACACATGTATTCTAGTTAAGGAGGAATATTAATGAAAATAAACATTAAACGTTTTGTGGCGGCAATTATTTCATCAGCCATGATTTTTTCTTCGTTTACAGCTACTTCAGTATCCGCCACAGACAAAAACGTGGACGTATCCCCCGCCGATGAGACAATAACCCTAGCAGCCTCAAATATGACAGTAACTTCGGGAGGATGGAAAGAATCCGTTTTCGCCGAATGGCTTCCAATATCGGGGGCGAGCAAGTACGAGGTTTACGTAAAAAAATCCTCAGAGGGTGACGACGCCTATAAGCAGTTAGACGACGAACTTATAAGACAATATCCCACATATTGGAGAGCGGACGCTGTAGGGCTCTCCGCCGGAGAGTACGACCTCAAAATCATCGCGAAAGACGGTATAGGACAAGAGCTCGCCTGGTCTATACAGCAGGGTATAGACGTAAGAGCGTATAACCGCGCCGGTTTCGCCTGGGCTGACAGCTCTACATATAAAGGCGCCGGAGCTTATAATAAAGACGGTACGTTAAAAGATAACGCTGTGGTCATATATGTGACAAGCGAGACGGCGAAAACCGTCACCGCCGGTATACAGGTTGACAAAACCATAGTTCAGCGAACGGGCTTTCAAGATATTATACAGGCTCTTGAGAAAGGAACCGAGACAAGGCCTATCGTCGTTCGTATTATAGGCATGATAAACGCGGCTGATATGGACAGATTTGACTCTGGTGAGGAAGGGCTCCAGATTAAGGGAAAAGCTAAATACGCTAACCTTAATCTTACAATCGAGGGTATCGGAAACGACGCCGGCATAAACGGTTTTGGTATGCTTTTAAGAAACGCCGGAAACGTTGAGCTTCGCAATTTTGGGGTTTTAAACTGTATGGACGACTGTATATCCATGGATACAGGCAACTGTAACCTTTGGGTCCATAACATTGACCTTTTCTACGGAAACGCCGGAGGTGATTCCGATCAGGCGAAAGGCGATGGTTCCCTTGATATCAAGGTCGGCTCCACATGGGTAACTTTTTCCGAAAACCACTTGTGGGATTCCGGTAAAACTTCCTTGTGCGGTATGACCTCTGACTGTTACAGCCATTACTATGTAACATATTGTGACAACTGGTTCGACCACTCAGACTCCCGTCATCCAAGAATGAGAGGCGGCGATGTTCACATATACAACAACTACTATGACGGAAACTCTAAATATGGCGTCGGCGTAACGACAGGAGGTTCGGCGTTTGTAGAGAATAACTATTTCAGAAACGTAAACGACCCTATGATGATTTCATTGCAGGGAACCGACGCGGTTGGCGCCGGCACTTTCTCCGGCGAGGACGGAGGATATATCAAAGAATATGGAAATATTATGACAGGAGACTTTAAATTTATAACAGGAGAGGACGCTTACTGCGCCCCCACCAGAGACACAAAAGTTCCTGACACTTATATCGCTAAAGTTGTAAACAGCGGTGTAAGATACTCAAATTTTGATACCGACAGCTCGTTAATGTACAGCTATACCCCGTTAGCGGCGAATAACGTTCCCACATACGTTGTATCTAACGCCGGACGTTTAAACCGAGGGGATCTTACATGGACTTTTGACAACGCTGTTGAGGATAAAAACTATGGAATTATAGACGGACTTAAATCAGCCGTGGTAAACTATAAATCAAATCTTGTTTCCGTAGGAGGAACCGTTAAAGGAACCCAGACAGGCGGAACGCCGTCCTCTCTTACAGGAATCGACGGAAACGTTGTTGAGTATCAGCCGGAAGCTAATCTTCAAAGCCTTAATTTACCCGCCAAAACAGAAGAAGCTAAAATAAAAGCCGGTAACCCCGCTAATCTAGGAGACGCTTCCTCCGGACCCGGAGATGACGTTAAATATGACCTTAAAATAGAGAAGTCTGATATTACATCGAAAAAAACTTACTCCGCTACCGCTACTATCACCGGAAACCCCGGAACATTCACCATTGAGGCGACAAGTGAGAAAGCCGTCACTTTAGACCCAAAGAAAGGCATAGTATTCAGCGGCGGCGCCAATATACTTAAATTCACCGCGACGGATAAAGGACTTTTATACTTGTCATGCAGCGGAGATTCCGCCAGACAATTAATAGTGAAAGACCCCTCGGGAAAAGTGATAACTACGACCGGAGAAATCCCCGGAGGCGCGACAATGGCTACCGTTGCCATTACATCGACAGGAGAATACCAAATTTATCCTCAAGGCGGCGGATTAACTATAACATTTGTGGGAGTCGTTTACGGTGACACTACCGTACCTGAAAAACCTGACAAACCCGTCTATGACGACACCCCCGGCTTCAAATATACATCTGTTGAGCCATCCGCCCCGATAGATTTCTCAAAACCATCTGAGCCTAAAAAAGTAATCAATCCCGATGGTGAAATAGTACCTCCCATTAATCCAACAACTGAGGCAACGACAGAATCTACCACAAACGACTCTGAAAATCCCGATGAGACAACGACAAAAGACTCTGAAAAACCCAATGAGACAACAACAGAGCAGGGAGACAGCATAACCCGTTGGGGAGATGTTAGTGGAAACAACGTTCTTGAGGTAAATGACGCCTCTCTTATATTAAACTATGTTTTAAACAAAACCGAACTTTTAAACACAGCCGAAAATTTCAATGTTGATTTGGCGGATGTGGACGGAAATGGCTCCATAGACGCTGTTGACGCTTCCTTAGTATTAGAAAAATGTATAAAAGGCTCAAGCTTTAAATTTCCTAACGGAAGAGATTGGAATGAGGGAGACATCCCGGCGGAAACCACATCAGGCGGAGGAAGCGGAGATAATCCCCCAGTACCTCCCGCGGAGGGAGCCGCCGCTTATAACTTCTCCGACGAAACTTACGCCGGATTAACAGCGAAAATAACAAGCACAATAAACGGAATAACATTTTACGCTCCCGATACAATTGAGACAAATAAGCCTTTTGATAATGTAGACGGTATGAGTTTCAAAACAAGGGCTCTTAAAATCACCGCGGCTAATAATACTTTCGTCGCGAACAAAAAAGAGCCTTCTAAAAACGCCATAGGTTTAAATCTTAAATCAGGTGACAAAGTTAAGATTTATGTAAAACCCGTAAGTCAGAGTAAATTGGGAGAAGTCGCCTTTACAAAAGCTTCCGACTTCGCGACAGAAACTAAAGCGTTTACCGCTGATAATACCCCAAAGCCTTATGAGTTCACAGCGCCAGAAACGGGAACTTACTATATTTCCATAAATATTAATTCCGCACTTATTTACGCTATTACAGTAAACTAAACATTTGAAATTAACTAGAGCGTATCTGAAAACTAAAATACGCGCGAAAAATTATAAAAAATAAAACAAAACAAAAGGCTTTTCTGTTTAATTGAACCGTTTTCGTTTATTTTTTAATAATTATATCTTCAAGAACAATAACCTAAAGGTACAGCGTCGCCAGACGATAAGAAAGAGAGAAATTTTCACTTCTCTCTTTTTTATCGTATATTCCGCTTTTACAGAGTATGTTCAAACTTTCTATTCCCGCCATATGAGTACAGTAAAATAGAAAAATACGATAAATATTAGCAAACCACAAAAGATTTTAAATAACCGTGACATTAATAAGGAAAATAAAAACAAAAAGTATTTTGTCAACTATAAAAAATATCATCTCAAATCTGTTTTATCCAATCCCCCGGCATCTCCTTAAAAGAATTGACACATTCTCTATTGTAAACACCATAATCAAGCGAATTAAAGTCTAAAATAACAAAAACACTTTAAAACACATCACATTTTGGAAATACCGCACAATTCAAAAATAAAAATAATTTTTTAAAAAAATTGGAGTGTTAGCGTTATTTTTCTTGAAAAATGACATGATAACGGAAAGTTTAAATTTGAAAAATTATTTTTATTTTCCTTTGTGCGGTGTTTCCTTTTATTTATTTCCCTTACGAAAGCCTGAATAATCAGCATTACAGCCGAAAATCCCTATATCGGCAATGAAAGAAACATGGAAAAACGGCTAAAGTACCATTGAAACAGATAAAAACAACTTATCCATCACGTTCCGCGTTATATCCGCATAACGGCTGTCCTTTAGAGTACAACTCTAATTATCGGTCTTTTTTCACGATAAACTTATCCTTTTTTTAACGGACTTGCACATACAACCCTCTATTCTGAATAGTATATATGACAAATGTCTTTGGAGGTACTTGTGTGATTTTCGCGATTTTAGGATTTTTCCACAGCTTTTTTATTTTTTCTCAAATATCAAACGGTGAGACTTTCCCTACACCGCTTTCGTTAGAAGAAGAACAGCACTGGCTGACTATATTTAAAAATGGAAATGATGACAAAAAAGAAGAAGCGAAATGCGTCCTTGTAGAACATAACCTTCGTTTAGTGGCGCACATTGTAAAAAAATATCCTAACTATGGCAAAGACGTTGAGGATTTAATATCTATTGGAACAATAGGGCTTATTAAAGCGGTAACTACATTTAAAAATGATAAAGGAACCCGTCTCGCCACTTACGCCGCGAGATGTATTGAAAATGAAATACTCATGACATTCCGTTCAGGGAAAAAATACGCGAATGACCTTTACCTTCAAGATACAATCGGCATAGATAAAGACGGAAACGAGATAACCCTGCAGGATAAAGTCGCTGACGACTCCATCCCCATAGATGAGCAGGTAGAGCAAAAACTCCAATATAAAAAACTTCTGGAACAAATAAATAAACTTGAGACACGTGAAAAAACAGTGATAGAAATGCGCTATGGAATAAAAACCGGCGAAGAGGTAACTCAAAGAGAGGTAGCAAAAATATTGGGAATAAGCCGAAGTTATGTCTCCCGAATCGAGAAAAAAGCGATAGAAAAACTCGCCAATTACTTCAAAGCTCTATAAAGCTCAATACCATAATACTACATCAAATAAAAATGACGCCAAATCCGGGTATAAAAATATAAATCCGTTTCGGTGTCATAAAGATTACATATATTATTTTATTTCAAAAATCTGTTAAACATAATAGCTTAACAAACATATTAATCTTAAATTATTTCTTCAAAATAAATTTATCAATATTATTTTTCTGTCAATCAAAAACTATTTTTATATTTATAAACACCCCCCCTAATTAAAATAATGTAAGTTTAATAAAATATTATAAATTAATATATCTGTTTTTTTAATATTATCTTATATACTCATACACGTATTCTCATAGAAAAAACATTTCACTTTACACTATAAAATATTTTTTCTGAAATTATCTCCATTTTAAATAAAATTGCCGTAATTTGTTTTTATTGAAATATTTTAATAATTAGTGTATAATTAGTATTATGGCAATTCTTAGAAGAGGAGGTGTCCCTGCCCACGGTACTTCTTACAAAACAAGCCTACTGTACCCTTTGATTTATGCTAAACACTGTTTGAAAAATTCCCGATAAAAATTTTTATTCTCTATAGCGTCCCTAAAAATTAAACCATCCACAAATAGGACCGGGTTCTAAGACAACCTAGAGCGTATCTGAAAACTAAAATACTCGCGAAAAATGATAAAAAATAAAACGAAACAGAAAAGCTTTTCTGTTTAATTGAACCGTTTTCGTTTATTTTTTTATAATTTTTTGGATACTTCTCGTATATAACTGATAGCTTATAATAGTTTTCAGATATGCCCTAATTAAACGGCGTTTAGTATTAAACACAATTTATTTTAAATTTACGAAAGGTGTGAAAATATGTTAAAAAGAATATTAAGCGGTCTGTTAATCCTTTCCATGATTTTAAGCCTTAATTCCTTTATTGTTTCGGCCGCGGGGGAAAGCGGTTCCAAAAGGCGAATGGAATATTTAACAAGAGGCGCCATAGGCGCGAATATAGACGGAAATATTTATTTAAGCTGGCGTCTTTTAGGCACTGAACCTATGGACACAACATTTAACATTTATCGCGATAATGAGAAAATAGTATCAAACCTCAACAACACAAATTATACCGATATAGGCGGAAACGTGTACGGCAGCTATCAAATTGCCGCCGTTATCAATGGGGTCGAGCAATCCCGCTCAAGCAATATCACTATACTTCAAGGACGCAGAGACCAATTATATAAAAATTCTCCTTACGCATATTTCGATATACCCATAAGCGCTCCCTCACCTAAAAACTGCTCCTCTTACTCGGCTAACGACGCCTCCGTGGGAGATTTAGACTCTGATGGTGAATATGAGATAATCTTAAAATGGGACCCCGACAACTCAAGAGATAACTCCAACAGCGGAGTAACGGGAAACGTTTATATCGACGCGTATAAGACAAACGGAACCAGACTCTGGAGAATAGACTTAGGAAGAAATATCCGAGCCGGCGCTCATTACAACCCATACATAGTTTACGATTTTGACGGCGACGGAAAAGCCGAAATAGCCGTAAAAACGGCTCCCGGATCAATAGACGGTCAAGGAAATTTCGTGACAAACGCGGGTATAAACGATGAAATCAAAAACGCCGACAATTCCGCCGTCTATGTAAACTCAAAGGGATTTATCCTAGATGGGCCCGAATATCTCACAATCTTTGACGGACTGACAGGACAGGCTGTGCAAACCGTATTCTATACCCCTAACAGAACGGACGCTAATTACTGGGGAGACAGAACAGCGAGCCAGGGAAACAGAGTGGACCGTTACCTTGCCGGAGTCGCTTATCTCGACGGCGTCCACCCAAGTCTTTTAATGTGTAGGGGATATTATAACAGGTCGGCAGTCACCGCCTATAACTGGGACGGAACTAACCTGACACAGCTATGGACATGCGACTCAAACGACAGTAAAAACAACAAATTCTATGGACAAGGAAATCATCAGCTTTCAATAGCCGACGTGGACAACGACGGCAAAGACGAGATAATATACGGTTCCGCTATAGTCGATGACGACGGCTCCGTTGCGCAGTCAATGTACGGAAACGACGGCAAACGGTGGGGCCACGGAGACGCTCTTCATGTATCCGACTTCGACGGCGACGGAGAACAAGAAATTTTCAGTGTTTTGGAAGACTCGCCTCATTGGGGAACCGCTTTCAGAAAAGGCGGTAAAAATATAACCGACCCTATATGGAAACAAACCGCCACCGACGACACGGGAAGAGGAATAATGACAAACGTAAGCGCTGAACTTGGCGCCATAGGCTGGAGCAGTCAGGGGGCAGGATCCGACGATAACGGAAATATCTATTATTATGGATGGGATACCGAAGGAAAACAAATAAATTTCAAAGGTAACTCAAACGGCTGCGCGCCTAATTTCGCCATATACTGGGACGGTGATTTACTCCGTGAGCTTGCCGACGGCGACAGAATTATAAAATGGAGCGACTATAAGTATGAGGACGGTATGTACGCTGGTTTTGACAGACTCTGGACGGCGTCAAATTCTAATCCCGTAGCGACAAACAACTACACAAAGAAAAACCCTTGTTTACAGGCTGACTTATTTGGCGACTGGCGTGAAGAAATTGTCTACAGGCTTGCCGATAACTCAGCTTTGAGAGTATTTACATCTCTTATTCCGACAGATTACAAACTTACGACGTTTATGCACGACAGCCAGTACAGATGCGCCGTGGCATGGCAAAACGTAGGATATAATCAGCCTCCCCACCCAAGTTATTATATCGGCCCCGACAAGGAAACTTACACTAAACCCGATATAGAGCCTGTAATACGCAATATGGTCTCTTTTACAGTAACGGCCGATGATAACACTCCTATCGAGAACGCTCAAATAAAAATTGACGATAGTATACCTATTGTTACCGATTCTTTAGGAAAAGCAAACACTCCTATTTTGGCTGGAAAACATACCTACAGTATAAAATGTATAGGCTATGAGGCCGTACCCGAAACGGAATTTATTGTTAAGGAAAGCGACAATATAACCGAAATAGCTTTAAATATGACTGTCAAGGAAAACTGCGGTATAACCATATCCTATTTAACCACCGATGGAAAAACATTAAAAGCGTCCGAAAAACTTCCGCCCGCCCCTATACTATCCGAATATAATCTTACAGACGACTATAAAGAGGATATTAAAGACGATAAAGGCGTAACTTATGAGTATAACCCAAATTTGTCAAGCGACACACATTTTAAAAGTTTAACGGACGATATTAATATAAAACTTGTTTTTAACGAAAAAACTCTCCCTGGTAAAAAGGGAACTGAGTTTTACAGAACCAACTTCTCAAAAGACGGTTTCTCAGCAAATTCCCAAACACATGGTTACTCTACGGCGGCCATACCCTCATACAATGTAATCAAAGGAATTAAAACCGCCGACTACTCAATAGGAAGCGACTCCATTACTATAGATATAGGCGAGGGCTCTTCCGAATTTGTGGCAGAGTTTGATATGGGGATTACAGCCACTGAGGCTACCATTGGCGGCGATTTAATCGGCGTTAATTTAAACAGCGGAAATGTGGTTGGTCCTACCATTGGAATGAGGTTCACAGGAGCGAAAGCTCCTCAAGTCGCTATTTACAGAGGCAAAGGTTCTACTCAAACGGACTCATTAAATTCAGTTACCCCTGGAAAAATATATAGATACGTTATAGAATGCGACGGTACGGCTGTTTATTTAACAGTGGGAGACCCCGAAACCGGCGAGGTTATTTTAGAAAAGAAAAAATTAGACAGTTTAAGAAACTTAGACCTTACCAAACACAAAATAAATAAATTTGTGATTAACAGAATAAACGGTACAGGAACATCAACCGTAAGCTTCGCTGATTTCAGAATATATAAAGTCGGCGGTCCAAATAAAATTTCCTGGAGAGAGGATTCCGATATTTTAGCTGATATACCGTCAGAAACAAGCCTCGCCCCAAAAGAAGTCAGCTTTATAACAGGAATAAATAATTACCGTATACCTGTTTCGTCAAACTTTAATTACAAACTTAAAAACTCCGACGGAACAGATATTTCAACAACATCATCGAGTATATCCATCGATGAGAACGGAATATTTAAAGTTAAAGAAGATTCTCCAAAAGGAAATTATAAAGTAATATGCGAATATGACGGCGAAACGGCTAAAGAATATAATATAACCGTTATCAAAAACGGAAAAATAGAGATATACAACGCAGCTAACGACACAAGCGGCACAGGAATACTAAAATATACAGGCGACGACAAAGCGAGCCTTAAATTCTCAAATAAAGAATACTCTTTCTCTCAGGACAGTACAGGAGGACGGGAGTTTTTAGGAGATTTTTATCCATGCGACAGCGGAGAGGCTGAAATTAACCTCACTTTCTCCACGGGAGGAGTAAAAGATTCCGCTGGTAACTGGAACTGGACAAATGTCGAGAACAGAGAGTATGAGTATGAGATTCAATTCCTTGACCCTGAATATAACGGCGAAAATCCCGAAGACCATATAGTATTCTCACTTTCACAGAAATACGGCGCTAAAGCTCAGGAAGTTCAGTACGCCGCAAAAAACAGCGAGAAAACATATGTTAAAAATAATGACAATCTTATCGGAACTATAGATAAAAACGGCATTACGTCAAGAAGTACCACCACATGGAACATCTCCGTCAAATTTAATTTTGATAAAAATACAGTCTCTTTCAAACTACTTAACAGTGATAACAGCGGAGGCTATGTATACGAAAACATTCCCACCTACGGAGGATTTAAAACTTTGAGATTTGTGTCAAAGGGAAATAACAAAGTACAGTGGACCCCGAAAATAAGCAATCTTGTTTACTCAAAATTCGCCTTTGAGCCGTCTCCCGTAGACCCCAAAACAATTAAAGTGGATGGAAAAGGCGCCCTCAGCGTTAGTTTTGACAAGCCTTACGACGGCGGTGCCCCGACAAGCTATAAAGTAACTTTAACAGATACAGACGGAAAAGTGTTGCACGAAAAAACATCCGATACTGTTCCCGTTGTGTTTGATGAAGCCGTGTCCGGAAAATATATAGTTAAAATAAGCTCCTCAAATTTAAAAGGAGAAACTGAGGAAGTCACGGCGGGACCTTTTGACATTGAGGTAATCCCCTCCCCTGTTATCCCTATAGAGATAACCGTCCAGGAAGACTCCGTGGCTGACGGAAAATTGAGTTTTAAAACGATAGTAACAAACAATACTGACACCATTAACGGCGTTATTTTCGGAGCGCTCTACGATGAGAAAGATGTCTTGCTTGACAGCCATTATACGGCTAAAGAATTAATTAAAGGCGATAATTACAGTGACTTCACTTTAAACACAAAAGGCAAAAATAACTTAAAATTAAAAGTATTTGTTTGGGACAGCACTGAGGGTATGAAACCTTTATATGAAACTCCCGCATTTGAGCAATCATATAAAAATAATCAACCACTATAGTGATTTAAAAATTTTCAGCGAGAAACAATAAGAAAACCACGATATATCATATTTTATTAAAAATTGTCGTTTATTCTTTTATCGCTTCGCTATATAAATATAAAACTCAATTTTATATATTTTTTAAACGTATGACGCCCCTCCTTTAAGAATAAACTCAAAAAGGAAGGGCGTTGTACTTTATCAAAAACTGTAAATATTTTTATATTATAGAAATATTTACAGCTCACGTAACTTTATAACATCTTTATATCCAATTAGAAAGGCTCTAACAATAAGCGTCCCCGCTTAAAAATTATAAGACTTTATTCCTCAGTTAAACAAATAATCAATCTCTATTTTTTACATACTCTAACAAATCCGTGATATTACAATCCAAAACATAACATATTCTGGCGAATAAATCTATATCGACCATAGTTATGTTTTCGGCTTTATAATATCGGTTTATAACATCATATTTCACTCCGATTAACGTACTTAACTTATTTCTTGTGATTCCCCTCTCATCAAGCATCTCTGCGAGTTTAACTTTAACAAATCCATATTCTTTTATAATAACAAGGCTGTTTAACTCATTTTTCATAAACAATCACTCCTATTTATAACAAAACAATAAAAAATGGACAGACAATATATAATAAAACCTAATATATAATTAAAGAACTAAAAAACAAACAAGCTCGGTAGCTGAAAATCATTTTTGCCGCGTATCATTGTCAATCGGCATAAGCTATGGTCTACGCTCTCCCTCCGCCGTCTCTTTTTTTGTTTTAGGCTTAACAATAAGCCTTTCAAAACTAAAGGAAATACCGCACAATTCAAAAATAAAAATAATTTTTTAAAAAAATTGGAGTGTTAGTGTTATTTTTCTTGAAAAATGACACGATAACGGAAATTTTAAATTTGAAAAATTATTTTTATTTTCCTTTGCGCGGTGTTTCCTAAATAATCACAGAAACTTAAAAAAAAGTCTATTGTCGCGAAGTTTTGAAAGAACTCTAATCACTATACCCTTAAAGTATATCCTAACATATTATAAATAATTTAACATTATCTATATTTAATTGTATTGTTGACATATAACCTTATATATGTTATACTAATAACATATATATTAAAATATAGATAATAAATACATTTTTTTTATATTGTTCCAAAATAAATTTTTTATTTACCATATTAAACTCGCTCCTTGATTAATATTTACATATAACGCTAAAAAGAGATAAAAATTTTTTTTATCTCTTTTTGCTTTGCCCTCAATTTAAAGTAATTCCAATATAAATAAAGGAAAGAAAAAAGGTTGTTTTATTTTAAATAAAATTATGGTATATCATTTAAATTTCCACAGTTTATTGTAATATTTCGTTGACATTTCACAAAGTATTTATTAAAATAAAATAAAGAAATTTAATTTTTTTGTGTAAAATATTATAATATAAGGAGGCCATATTTTATGAAACGTAAAAAGTTACTATCATTTTTAACAATTTTTTCCCTTTGTTTAGGCATATCCGCCACATCGGTTTTAGCAGCGGAAGACGTCGTTTCCAATCCTAAAACCTATACAGATGAACAAATGTATCCAACAGACGGAACAGCCGTTTCATCCTATGAGGAATTGGCAAAAGCTATAACAGAAGGAAAATCAAAAATCTACATAACAAACTCAATAGAAATGAAAGATGGAATACTGCTTTCCGGCTCAAATCAAGCCCTTATCGGTGTTCCTTCCAAAGACGGTGAACTTCCCGTTTTAAACTTTGAGAATATGAAAGGTGAAAACGATATTATAAACAATAAATCCTCTGATAAAGACGTAGCCGTAAGAGTAAGCGGAGCTGGAAATGAAATATCAAACTTAATAATTGAAAAGGGACATGACAACGGAATACTTATAAAGGGAACAGGCGCCATAAATAATAAGGTTACAAACTGTATTCTCCGCTATAATAATGACAGTGGTCTGCAAATAGCCGGAGGAGCGAGAGGAAACACAATAAAAAGCGTTTACAGCTATAGAAACTGCGACGTATTCACATTGGGAGGAAACGCTGACGGCTTCGCTATAAAACTCGGAGCGGGCCCCGCTAAAACCTCAAATCTTTTTACTATTCTTGATGGGCGCAACTTTTTTAAAGATTGCTACTCATGGGAAAACAGCGACGACGCGTGGGACAGCTTTGATAAGGAATTAAAAGATTTAAGCGAGGAATTTCAGGCTGTCGGCGGTTATTGGACATATAGAAATGACTATGAGGACTGTATGTGCTGGAATAACGGAACCCCTAAAAACGCCATGGGATATACCGACTATATAAACGGAGAAACCCTTGACGAGAACCTCCCCTTTATAAGACGTTTTAAAGCTCTCTCGTCAGATGATACATACAGCGGTTTTGTAAAAGCTTATAACGACGGAACCCTCTGTGAGAAATCAGACGACCCTGCCGCTTATTATACAAATCCCGGAAAACTTCTTGAAAAATCAGCTGTTATAAAAGAGGAAAAATCAGACGGGGAAACAGCTTATTACAAAAAACTCGACGAGATTTTCGGAAAAATACCAACGTCAAAAGGTGAGTTTTCACCCTCTCAAATAGCTTTGGAAAACTGGGGAGGAAATCCTAACGGCTTTAAACTCGGAAGTAAATTCACTCAGCCAAACTCATTAAGATATATGAAAAACTGTATAGCTTTCGACCACGAGAAATACGGCTTTGACAAAAACAATTCCGGAGCTAAACTTTACGCCGAAAACTGTATTTCTTTCGGAAATAAAATAAACTATCATCTTGACGGTTACACAGCGTATAAGTGGGAAAATATACAAGGCTCAGACGGATTGGAGCCCGACGACCTGCCTAAATCGGGGGCGGAAAACATAAACATGTTTGTTGAAACCTCAGACGATAGGGGAGACAACTATCAATATCATATCTGTGTCGCCGCTAATACTATAAAAGAAAACGCCTATAAAAACAAAACAACCGTAACACGCTTATTTAACACTTTATTCACAGCTTCTAATTAATTATATATTTAATTATTAAAAATCATCTGTGGCGAATCAATAAAAGAATGAACAGGCAAGGTATATCAAGGCATTGTTTTATTGTCTCATTCTGAAAATTTTAAAAATTACTATAACCGCCATAAAGTTTTGAAAAAATTTAACAGACCTGTTCAGATTCCTTTTTAAGGTTTCCGAACAGGTCTGTTATTTAAACTTCATCCACACACAAAGGAAACACAATCTTATCATACTTTGTTTTTTCCTTTACGTAAGGCCATTCCTCTTTTAAAACACTGAGCAGATATAAATCATAATACTCGTTTCCTTTTTTTATGGCTTGACGCAGTATTCCCTCTCTTTTGGCACCAAGCCTCTCATTAAACTTTATAACCATAGGATTATTGCCCAATATCTCAAAAGCGACTTTGTTTACCTTTAAAGTCTCAAAAGCAAAATCATAAAGGCTCATTTGTAAATCAGCCGTAAGCTTAATTGAGCGTTTTTCCTTTACGGCTATATATACCCCTGTATGAATTATATCGGCGTTTTTATCCCACTCAACAAAACTGACTATTCCAACGGGCGTATCATCAACTTCTAAGACATAATAAAACTCATCTCTATTCTCGTTTATTTTCCGCAGCCATTTTTTTTGCCCGTCCAGCGTAAGCTTTGGGTCGGTAGTCATATATTTTGTTACTTCTGGCGACATTCTCCAGTTCATAATCATCTCAAGGTCTTCTTCTTTGATTTTTCTCGCTTTAGCTGACACATTAATCATTTTCCTCACCTTTTTACCAGCTTACATTTTACATATCGGCGTTTAAATCTCCCCGCCCATATTTTTAGGAAGCTTTTGATATAATATTTTTCCCGAGTCATTTTTAGGGATCTCGTCTATTTTAAAAACAGAGAAAGCGCTTGGGTGTATTCCCGTTTTATGAGATATAAATTTTATTACGCTTTCTTTTTTATTATCGTCCGTTATATATATATATAGTTTGTCGTCAACACCGCCGCAGGCACACTCCAAATTAGTAAACTCTTTTTTTATAATCCTCTCGCACTCGTCTAAATTAACCCTGTTGCCAAATATTTTAAGGAAACGTTTTTTTCTTCCCACAATATAAAAATATCCGTCGGAGTCCATTTTCGCCATATCACCCGTGATAAGCTTTCCTTCACGCTCGTCGCCCTTTTTAAGGTCTTCCCTGTTCTCAGCGTATCCTAAAGTAACATTTCTTCCATAATAAACCAGCTCGCCAACAGTATCAGGGGAGTCTATCACATCTCCGTTTACGTCGATTAACTCAAATTTTCCCCCTGGTATAGCGATACCCATACTTCCGTACTTCTCAAGAGATTTTTCATATGGAAGATAGGACATTCTCGCCGTCGCCTCTGTCTGCCCATACATAACTATAAATCTTTTACCCTTTTCAGCGGCGTACTCGGCAAACTGTCTATGAAGCTCGGAAGAAAGTTTCCCCCCCGCCTGCGTCATTGTTTTAAGAGAAGGCAGGTCCATACTGAAAAATCTCAGCTTCTTTAACATTTCATAAGTATAAGGAACCCCTCCGAAAGACGTGGCTTTATTTTTCTTGAAAAAGTCCCAAAATTCTTTTTGTAAAATTCCTTTCGTAGTTAAATAAATCGCGGCGCCGGCCTGAAAATGGCTGTTTATAATCGATAAACCATAAGTATAGTTCATAGGAAGCGTTGTAATCGGTCGTTCGGTTTTGTCAAGTTCCAAATACCGGGCTATAGACTCAGCGTTTGACTGTATGTTCTCATAGCTTTGTTTTACAAGTTTTGGGCTTCCCGTACTTCCTGACGTCGTCAAGAGCAGAGCCAGGTCTTTATATAAAATCGTTTCGTGTTTTTCCAGAGCTTTTAGTATACAGTACCCGTATTCCTCATACACAGCGGAATACTCTTTAAATTCCTCTTTTTTCTCTATGGGAATGAACAAATAAGACGGCTTATAAGTTTTAAGAAGTTCTTTGTTTAAACTTTCTTCTATTGAGTCGCTTAAAAGCAGAGCCACAACCGAATTATACAGACATGAAATATAACTTAAAACGCTTCCTGTTTTATTGGCGCAGTATAAAAACACAAGGCTCCTTTTTGGTACGATTTTACCGACATTCTCAGAAAAATTTTCAATATCGCCGTAAGAGGCGATATTTCCCGCCTCGTCCACCGCCGCCGTACAATTTTCATATCGTTTTAAATCATTGTAAAAACTCATCTTTATAACCCTCCTCAAAAGAAGAACTTGTTCTCTCCCTCTAACGTATTCCGATAACCCTTGACAAAGATCGGATAATATCATATCCGTCCCAAATAACGCCAATATCTAAAGCGTTTCCGAAAGGTACAATCCTATCAACTCCTTTTAAATTATTTTTCTTTATAAAATCATTTAACTCATTTTTCTCCACACCATAATAAATCATTGTCTGACTTCTCTCGGTAATAAACATTGAGAGGTCGTCCATACTTTTTATATGAACCTCGAAGAACATCCCGTATCTTCCCCGTATACTTTCCATATCAGATGGAATTTTTTTAAGGCCGACAACATAAAGGAAATTCCCGTAAGTATTAATTTCCGCTATATCATCACGCTCCATAGCTATGTGGCATAAATCCGTATATTTGTCGACTGATTTTATCGGTTCAAGAGAATATTTTTCTTCCTCTTTTTTTACGGCGCCCCAAAAAATCTCAGACGCTTCCCTAACTTGATTTCCTAACCAAAAAATACAATGTGGTGTTGAGCAGGCATTCTGGTCCATAAGATAAGTATCATTATAAAAACCATGAGCGAGACTAGTTATCTCCTCATCAGACGCCGATACAACTCTCTCGCTTTGTATCACGCCGAAAGAATACCTGTCGGCGAAAACAACCTCAACCGCTTTGGGCTTTATCGGAGACTCTCTCAGCGCTTTTATGGTATTGTCTCCTCCCCATATGACTCTTCCGTCACAGATTCCTGAATAATAATCGTTTATTTCCTTATCTCTCTCATAAGTCACAAACCTTGTGCTTTTCCTTATATTTATATAATCGTCATTTTCTAAAATTTCTTTAACAGCGGTACATAAAATATCGACTTGAGGAAATTCTTTAGACGGAACCCGAACGATATTAGAATTTCCGGACAAAAGCCCGAAAAAGTAAGAGAAAATAAAATTCACGGGAACGTTTGATGGAGTGATATGGAATATAAGCCCTCTGCCTATATGAATTTTTCCGTCGTCAAACTCATTTCTCATTTTCTCTATATTTCCTTTTCTGCACCAAAACGAAACCGCCATAAGGTCTGGAAAAGAAAGAGCGTTTCTGTCTTTTCTAAGCCATTTTGACAAATCATCGGCGAAACGGCACACCTCATCATTATAAACTTCCGAAACACAAGCCGTAGGCTCAACATCGCCAAGCAGGACTTTTATTTTATCTTCGCTCATAAGTATCGCTGCACCCCCTTATTTCCGCTTTTTTTATTCTTCCGTGTATTTTAAACGTTTTCCCATGTCTTCCGCATGGACAATCATCCTCGCCCGTAAGTTCCCCTATATCTTCGGTAAGTATACTATGTCCGGGATAACTTTCAGGCAAAACCGAAACAAGCTGTATAAGTCCTTTCTCACCTCTTCCAAGAAGTGAGAAATCCCTCGGGTCCCTTATAAATATATCTGAGAAATCAGAGGCATGGAGTCTTCCCCGCTCACACTCCATAAATATAGAGCCCGTCTGCTCAACCATACCATAATAATTATATATACGCTCAATTTGACAGACACGGTTAAGCTCGTCTTTATAAATCTCGTTGTCAACGGCCTCATCCTGTAACTTTTTAAACCCTCCTCCGTGAAGAAGAATACCTTTTGATAAATCTATTTTCTCGTTAAGTTTTACAAGACTTTTATAAAAATGCGCCCATATCATATACGTAAACCCAAATAAGAAAATATCATCTCCCTTGTGTTTATCAAGAAAACTTTTTACAGTCTCGATATCAAGTTCCATATTTTCATCAAGAGCGTAAGTCAAATCATACCCTAGCATTGAAAATCCAAGAATACCCGCTCCCCTCGCGGAAAACAGTCTTCTGTCGGAAACTGCCTTTTTGCTGTCTATAATAAGCATCGGAAGTCTTGATTTTCCTAAAAACTCGGAAGTTATCTTTACAAGGGCTTTTGTCTGATTCGCTGAAGTTGTTCTGTCAAGAAAAATTTTCGAAACCCTCTGTCCTGTTGTTCCTGAGGAAGTCATCGTTTTTACTATCTCGCTTTTATCAACGCTCAATAACTCGTAATCTTTAAATAACCTAACGGGAATAAATGGATATTCCTCAGGCACATGACTTTCATCTAAAGAAAAGTCAAAATTTTTTAAAAGTCTTTGATATAACTTACAGCCGTTTATGTGTTTTTTTGTGAGTTCAGCGAGTTTTTCGGAATAAAACTCACTTTTTTCATATCTGTCCATTGAAAATGGCGAGTTTCCCCACAATTTGTCCATGTCTGTTCTCACTCCTCAATAATTTTTAATATATCTGTTCAATAATTGTATAGAAAATTTCTTTTCATTAACCCATACAGTAATACTAAAAAAGATTACGCTGTTACGCAATCTTTTTAATTTGAGCTTTCAATTCAATATTATATTTTGTCAAAAACTATTTCTATTTTCAATTCACAAAAATACTCATAACCTACGGCGTGCGCCCGCCTTCTCGATTTCAGCGGGGAATTTACTTAAATCGGTTAAATAAACGTTTCTTTAAGAAAACACCGCGCGAAAGACACCAAAAATAATTTTTCAAAAAAATAATACTATCACTTAAATTTTTTTCTTTTAATTTGCCGATGTTTTAATTTATTTCTTCTTATAAATATATCATTTATTTTTTTTATTGTCAAGAATATTGAGGAAGTGGTATAATCAAATAGACAAATCAGAATTTACGGAGGGGATACAATGCTTGAAAATACACCGTCTCAATCAACTATGACTGAATTACTCGGTCAATCTTTGTTTGAAGTTTGGCAAAAGTTATGTTCGGCTATTGACGAAAAATATGAAATGGAACGATTATGGAATACTGGCGGTAAAAATTGGACTTACGAGTATAAATATCGCAGAGGCGGTAAAACTCTTTGTTGCCTATACGCAAAAAGTAATTGTGTTGGTTTCATGATTATCTTTGGAAAAGATGAGAGAACAAAATTTGAAGATATAAGGGATACTCTTTCCGCCGCTGTTTGTAGTCAATATGATAAAGCAAAAACCTATCATGATGGAAAATGGGTAATGTTTAAACCGACTAATACCGCTGAATTTGATGATTATATTAAATTGTTGGCTATTAAAAGAAAACCCAATCGAAAATAACAATTCATATCTGTAGAAAGGGGCAAGCGACTATGAAACCGCCAAAAGAAAAAATTCCTTTATAACTTTCTTATCCCGAACATTCGCCTCAATATAATTATTATTTGATTTTTGAGAAATATCTTTCGTTATATAATAAACCGTATCACCAATATTTATAAACTCCAACACAGGCGCTTTGATTACCTCGCTTCCTCTGGTTACAATTTACAGCTTTGCCAAACATATTCTCACCAATCCATTACGATTTAATTTTATTTTATAGCGGTTCACAAAATTTTTAGCTCCAAAAGATACAGTCAATAAACTTAAAAACAAACAGGTTCATAGACTTAAAATTATTTTCGCCGCGGTTAAGTATTTTTTATTCTTTACCGCGGCGTATACTTTAAAACAGTTAAAAAAACACAGTGTTTTCTCAATGAGTTATGTATAAAACTCATTGACTTAATTTATGATAAATGCTACAATATACACAATAAAATTTTTATATTATAATCTGTCATAAAGTATACTTTATGACAGATTATAATATAAAAATTTTAGATTTACGCTCAAATAATATCCGCGAGGTGAGAAATATGACGGCAGCTAATAAAAACGTGATTATCACTGGAAGCAACAGGGGAATAGGAAAAGCTCTTTTAAAAGAATTCGCTGAAAGAAACTATAACATATGGGCATGCGCGAGAAACGAAAATATTGAGTTTGAAAAAGAGATAACCAAATTAAGCGAAAAATATAACGTTTTGATCAAACCTGTGTATTTTGATTTAAGCAAAGAAGATGAGATTAAGACAGGAATAAAAGATATTATTAGCGAGGGTAAAAATATAGACGCTCTCATTAACAATGCGGGAGTTCCTCACGGCGGGCTATTGTCAATGACGTCCCTTAAATCAATACGTGAAGTATATGAAATCAACGTATTCGCCCAAATATTGATTACACAGCTTGTAAGCAGAAAAATGACAAGACAGAGAAACGGCTCTATAGTTAATATGTGCTCTGTCGGCGGAATCGAGCATAATCCAGGATATTTAGCTTACGGTTCAAGCAAGGCGGCGTTGATATGGATAACAAAATCAATAGCCAAGGAACTCGCTCCATTAGGTATACGTGTAAACGGTATCGCCCCTGGGCTCGTTGAAACGGACATGGGCCATTACAAATCAGATGACGAAATGACTAAAGTAATTGGCAGAACACCTATGAAACGTATGGGAAAACCGGATGAAATAGCTAAAGCCGCCGTTTTTTTAGCGTCGGATGAGGCGTCTTATATGACAGGACACATTATGGTTGTCGATGGAGGCAGATTATGAATATAAATTGTTCGGAAGAAAATATTAAAAGATTAAATAAAATGGCCGAGAGAATGAGGCTTTCCGCTTTGGATATGGCGCTCGCCTCCGAAAAAAACGGTTCTCATTTGGGCGGGAGTTTGTCTTGTATTGAGATAATGGCGGCTTTATACGGCGAGGTTTTGAGTATAGACTCGCGAAATCCCCTTAAGGCTGACAGAGACAGATTTATCCCAAGTAAAAATCATTGTGTCCTCGCTCATATTCCGGCTCTGGCGGAAGCTGGCTTTATTCCTTATGATGAAATTCTTGAGTTTCAAAAAGACGGCGGAAGGCTCACGGGTTATCCTGAAAGAAAAGAAATCGGTTTGGAATACTCCGGAGGAAGCCTTGGTATGGCCATCTCTGTCGGAATAGGAATAGGATTAAGCTTTAAAGAGCGTAAACGGGACAATAAAGTTTATATTTTAATGGGAGACGGCGAACTGAACGAGGGCTCTGTATGGGAAGCGTTTATGTCGGCGGCTCATTTTAAATTAGATAATATTACGGTTATAATTGACAGGAATCATTTATCCTATGACGGAGACACGGAGGATGTTATGGGCATAGAGGATTTAGGGGAAAAAATGAGAAGCTTTAACTGGTTTGTGTCAAAATGCGACGGACACAATATAAGTCAGCTTTTAAAGGCTTTTTCCGAAAACGAGCCTTTAAAACCCCATATTATTATAGCGGACACAATTAAAGGAAAAGGCGTGTCCTTTATTGAGAACAAAAGAGAATGGCATCATCATACGCTTACAAAGGACCAGTATGAGACAGCGAGAAAAGAAATACTTGGAAAAGAGGGCTGAGAGATGAGTATAACGTCTAAAGATATAAGAATATGGTCAAGACTCGGACAAAGGGGCTCGGTTTTTGGCGTGAAAATGCCGGAGATAGCCGAGAATAAAAGCGACTTAAAGCTCTTAACCGCTGATTTAGCTGTTTTATCAGGTATGGAGAGATATATGACAAATTACCCCGATAAATTTTTAAACGTTGGGATAGCCGAACAAAATATGATTGGGATAGCCGCGGGCCTGGCCATGGAGGGTGATCGCGTTTTCGCCACAACTTACGCCTCTTTCATCGCCGTTAGAAGCTTGGAACATATAAGACAGCATCTTTCTTATCTGCGCTGCGACGTTAAAATTATCGGTTCCTCGGCGGGTGTTGTGGCCGCTAAGTCAGGGGTATCTCATTGGGCCACGGAAGATTTGGCTTTTATCAGGGCACTTCCCGGAATTACCGTTTTCTCCCCCGCCGACAGTCTGGAGGCGATGAAAATCGTTGACTACGCCGCCAAAACGGAGGGGCCTATGTATATCCGCCTCAGCGGAGGGTTAAACTGCCCTATAGTATATAAAGATGATTATGAGTTTATCCCCGGAAAGCTTAAAGAGCTGAAAAAAGGCGATGATATAGCAATTATAGCGACGGGGTTAATGGTAAACGAGTCTTTAAGAGCGGAAAAATTATTAAACGAGAGCGGAATTAGCTGTTCCGTTATAAACGCTCACACTGTTAAACCTATTGATAAAGAGGGCCTTGAGGATATATTTAGAAAACATAAAATGATTGTTACCGTTGAGGAGCATAATATTATCGGAGGTATAGGAAGCGCCGTAGCGGAGGTTAAGGCCGCTTTAACTAATGCGCCGAAACAAGTTTTTATTGGCTTTCAGGATACGTACACCGCCGCCGGATCTCAAAAATTTGTCTGGGAACAAGCGGGATTAACGGGCGAGCTTATAGCCAAACGAATTACACATGAATGGAGCAAAATAAATGATAGATGATTTTTATCAATTAAATCCATACGAGCTTAATAAAAATGACAAGGAAATTTTACTTAGAAAAGAATTAATGTTTTTAACGGAATTTCATAGAAAACGCTGCGCCGAGTATAATAACTTTTTAAACGCCGTCAGTTATAAAGAAGAAGACGTGAAATCCGTATTTGACATACCCTTTTTCCCCGTAAGACTTTTTAAGGAATATGATTTGCTAAGCGTAAACCGTGAGGATATTTTTAAAATAATGACTTCCTCAGGCACCACTGGACAAGCTGTTTCTAAAATTTTTGTGGATAAGGAAACGGCGATGTCTCAGCAAAAGGTTATGATAAAAATTTTAAGCGATTACTGGGGAAAGAAACGCTTGCCTATGCTCGTTATTGACACACCGTCAGTTTTAAAGGACAGAAAGATGTTCTCGGCCAGAGGAGCGGCGATTATCGGTTTAAATATCGTGGCGAAAGAAACCGTTTACGCCTTAAACGACGATATGAGTTTAAACTTTGAGAAACTGCAAGACTTTCTCGAAAAATATAAAGGGCAACGATTTATTATTTTTGGATTTACTTTTATGGTATGGCGTCATTTTTATAAAGAATTATTGAAACTCGGAAAGTTTTTTGATATGTCAGAGGCGTTTTTGATGACGGGAGGAGGCTGGAAAAAATTACAGGAAGAGGCTCTTTCCCGAAATGACTTTAAAAGATGTTTTGAGAAATTGTGCGGGATAAAACACTTTTTAGACCATTATGGAATGGTGGAACAGACAGGCTGTATTTACGCCGAGTGTGAGTATGGACATTTGCACGCTAGTATTTACTCAGACGTAATTATAAGAAACCCTGAGAGTTTTAAACCTCTCGCTATAGGTGAAAAAGGTATTATGCAGGTTGTGTCCGTTTTACCCCGCTCATATCCCGGACATTCCTTATTGACAGAAGATGAGGGGGTTATCATAGGCGAGGATGATTGTCCCTGCGGACGAAAAGGGAAATATATAGAAATAATAGGAAGACTGAAAAACGCCGAGTTAAGGGGGTGCAGCGATACTTATGCGGATAAATTCAAATGATATGGAATTTTTAGTCGGTAATTTTGATATTCTAAATAATATGGCGAATGTTCCCGTCTTGCCGGCGTTTTCTGATAAGGCTGTTGATTTTTTATCAGAGTTCTCAAAAGAACTTTTAAACGATAAAAGAGTACGCGGATATATCGACGTTATTTCTTACGCATATTGGATAAGAAGATCCTCTCTCTCCTCCGCTAAAAACAAACACCCTGACCATAAAAACAGACTCGGCAGGGGAATAGCTCTTCACATCGCCCCATCAAATGTTCCCGTAAACTTCGCCGTATCAATGACTTCTTCCATTCTTGCCGGCAATATAAATATTATAAGGGTCTCCAATAAACAATTTGAACAGGTTAATATTATAAGCGACGCTCTCAACACTCTGTTAAACGGAAAATTCTTAGACTTAAAGCCTTATTTCTGTATAATCAGGTATGAGCACAGCGACTTAATAACTCAAGAATTGTCGTCAATATGCGACGTCAGAATCATCTGGGGCGGAAACAGAACCATCGAGACGATAAGACACGCGAAACTTCCTCCTCGCGGAATAGAAATGACTTTTGCCGACAGGTTTTCTGTCGCCGTGATAAACTCCGAAAAATATTTACAGTCGGATATTAAAAAAACGGCGAGAGGATTCTACACAGATACCTATTACACCGACCAAAACGCCTGCAGTTCTCCAAGAATTGTAGTCTGGACAGGCGATAAAATCAAAGAGGCTAAAGAGATATTTTGGAAGGAACTCGCAGTTTTAGTTAAAAACGATTATGATATGAAACCGGTTCAGGCCGTTGACAAATACAACTCTTTTTGTTCTCTCGCCATGACCTCTCAAAACGTTTCTTTAAACAAACAAGGAAATAATTTAATTATGAGGATTGACGTCGGCGAACTTACCCCTGATATTATGGATTATAAAAACGGCGGAGGATATTTTTTTGAGTATGAGGCTAAAAACCTTTCAGAAATTGTCCCTATTCTTACAAAACAATGTCAGACTATTTCTTTCTTGGGAGAAAATAAAGAGGAAATCAAAGAGCTTGTTTTTAAAAACGGTGTACGAGGAGTGGACAGAATAGTTCCTCTGGGAGAAACCATGGGGCTTGAGTTTATTTGGGACGGCTATAAAATGATAGAAAATATGTCAAGGTTTGTCTATTCCGGAGAATAGTAAATTTATAGTTACGAAAGGAAAATTGATATGCGTAGAGAGTTGGATGGTAAAAACGCTGTCGTCACAGGGTCTAACAGAGGCATCGGGGCGGCCGTGGTTAAAAAACTCGCTGAAAACGGGGCAAATATATGGGCATGTGCCAGACATCATAATGAGGAATTTGAAAAGACCATAAAAGTAATCTCAAAAGATAATAACGTCATCATAAAACCCGTTTATTTTGAGCTAAATTCCGAGGAAAGTATAAAAAAAGGATTTGAGAGCATATTTAAAGAAAAGAAGAATATTGATATTTTGGTTAATAACGCCGGTATAGGGCACGCCGCTTCTTTCCCTCTAACTTCATCAAAAACAATGGAGGAGGTCTTCTTGATAAATACTTTCGCTCCCATGATTTTGACAAGATATGTATTAAAACGTATGACGCGTCAACGGTCAGGCTCTATTATTAATATCGCCTCTACGGCGGGTATGGACTCAAACGCCGGAAACTGTATTTATGGGCCGTCAAAAGCCGCCATAATCTCTTTCTCAAAATGCCTCGGGGCGGAGATGGCTACTTTGGGCATTAGAGTAAACGCCGTGGCTCCCGGGGCGAGCGACACGGAAATGGTAGGAATATTCGCCAATATAGCTAAAGAACATCTGCTTCACCGTTCGGCTATGGAAAGATTGGCTAACCCTGATGAGATAGCTGAAACAGTTGTTTTTTTGGCGTCCTCAAAAGCCTCATTTATTAACGGACAGGTTATACGCGTGGACGGCGGTTCACAATAACGGAAATATCACGGTCTCTTACAGCAAATTATAGCGAGACAGTAAAAGAATGAACAGACAGGCTTTTAATAAAATCTAAGGTATTGAGGAATTTATTTCATTGTTTCTCTATAATTGTTCCGCAAATCACTATAATTGCGTAATTATCAAAAAACAGCCGGTTTAATGCTGTCAAAAATATTTTTTATAGTCAAGCGACTTGAAAATGAACAAAAATAGATAAGATAAAAATGATTTTCATTTGTCTATATAGACAGTATCGTATCTATATAACTTGATTGTTTTCAAATTGTTTGACTATAATTTTATCGGCTCTAACCTCAAAAAATTTTAATATTAATAAAAACATGTTTTTCGCCGATATAAAAAATATACACTATAATCCACAGGAGGTTTTATTTTATGACAAATATAGATAAGTATAAAGAAGCGTTTGTAAAAAGCCTTGATTTATCAGAAGATATGGTTAATTCACAGTTAGCTTATCAAGGCGTTGAGAATTGGGATTCCGTTGGACATATGAGCCTTGTAGCTGAGTTGGAAGACACTTTCGATATTATGCTTGAAACTGACGATATTATAGACTTCAGCTCTTATGATAAAGGTATAGAGATTTTGAGAAAATATGACATTGAGTTTTAATTATAGCGAAATACGGACAGGCTTTAATATCTTGATATAGCGTCAATAAACTTGAGAAAACAGAATGAGGCAGCATAAAAATTTACCTGTTGCGGCGTTTTCGCGTCTAAACTTGTTTATCTTTAATCTATTGTCTATGTATCAAAAAATTGTTTTGTTCTAAAAATTTGATAAATCGCTATAGCCCGGAAATTAATTTTTTTATTCCCGTATAATAATATGACATCCGGCTACTCTTTTTAGCCAAATGCTCATCTCTATAAATAAAAAGACTGAAAGAAACTTTTGTTTCTTTCAGTCTTTTTATTTACGGAATTTAATTTAACTCAATATCTCATCCAGTACGTCAAATAAAACTTTTACGTCAATCGGTTTTGATATATGTCCGTTCATTCCTGAGTTTATAGCTTCCATTCTGTCTTCCTCAAAAGCATTGGCTGTCATAGCCAAAATAGGTATTGAAGCTAATTCCTTATTCTCAAGTTTACGAATCGCTTTAGTCGCCTCATAACCGTTCATTATAGGCATCTGAACATCCATAAGTATCAGCTGATAATATCCTGGGTCAGATTTTTCCAGCATATCTACAGCCATTTTACCATTTTCGGCGATTTCAGTGGAAAATCCTGCGTCGCCTAAAATTGTCACCGCTATTTCCTGATTAAGCTCAACATCTTCAGCTAGCAAAATGCGCCCCGCCCGAAGCTTGCTCAATTCTTTATCAGGCTTGTTCTCAATTAAATCATC
The DNA here is from genome assembly GCA_910579745.1 of uncultured Clostridia bacterium. Taxonomy (GTDB): domain Bacteria; phylum Bacillota; class Clostridia; order Lachnospirales; family CAG-274; genus MGBC114079. The sequence goes on from CAJTVH010000010.1 coordinate 69,810, forward strand.
TTTATTTATAACCGAGTTTAAACAGTTACTAAGCTCCGACAAAAACAGCGGTTTACTGCAAAACGCCGTAACGCCCGCTTCCTTCGCCTCATTCTCAATATCATACCAGTCGTAAGCGGTTAAAATAATGATAGGAACATTCTCACCCATTTCCTTTCTAATTCTTCGGGTGACCTCTATACCGTTCATATCCGGCATTAACCAGTCAATAATATACACACAATAGTCATCGCCCCTTGTGAGAGCCTGATGAGTACGAAGTACCGCCTCTTTTCCGGATAAAGTCCATTCCGCTCTCATTCCAAACTGGGAAAGCATATATGATACACTGTCACAAGTGTTAAAATCATCGTCCACAACCAATGCCCTGCAGTTTTTCAGCTCCGGCATGGAAGGAAGTTTCTTAGCCTTAGAATGCAGACGGAAAGTGAAACAAACCGTAAATTCGGTGCCTACGCCCTGCTCGCTTTTAACCTCTATAGAACCGTTCATCATATCGACAATATTTTTTGTAATAGCCATACCGAGCCCTGTTCCCTGTATCCTGCTTATAGTAAAATTTTGTTCTCTCTCAAAAGGCTCAAAAATGTGCTTTACAAATTCCTGGCTCATACCTATTCCCGTATCCTGAATACAAAACTCATAATTCGCGTAACCGGCTGGAGCTCCTGTTTTTTCCGTTATCCTCATAGTGACGGTTCCTCCCGCCGGAGTGTATTTAACGCAATTGCTCAAAAGATTTAATAGAACTTGATTTAAGCGAAGTTTATCACAGAAAATATCCTCGTCTAAAACGTCCACGGTATCTATATAGAGCTCAAGCTGTTTCGCGTGAACGTCCGCCTGCAAAATATTTCGAATGCCATGGAGAATATCTGGCATACTGCATGGCTTCTCATCTAATTGTATTCGTCCGCTCTCAATGCGGCTCATATCCAAAATATCATTAATAAGGCTTAGAAGATGATTTCCTGATGACATAATCTTTTTAAGATACTCTTCCACTTGTTCCTTATTATCAATATGATTAATAGCGAGAGATGTGAAACCAACGATAGCGTTCATTGGGGTACGAATGTCGTGAGACATATTGGAAAGAAACGTGCTTTTAGCTTTATTCGCCCTATTCGCCTGCATAAGAGCGTCCTCCAAAATGCTTTTCTTTTCCATCTCAGCCCTGATTTCCTCGTCAACACTGTGAAAGCCCAAAACAACCCCTTTATTCTCGTCCCACGCGCCTGCCCTTACAACTTTCATCTGAAAATATTTTATCTCGCCGTCTATAAAAGTGCGGTGATTAACAATATACATTGTTTTTTTAGAAAGTTCCTCTTTTAATTTTTCTATAGAAGCGTCACGTCTGAGTGTTTCCTTGTCCTCATCATACACAAATGTTTGTATATAAAGCTCCATACTTTCCTCAAGGGACAAATTTTTCTTAAAAACAGAATCAAAAATATGATTGCCGTCATCTCTTAAAGCGGTTCCCATACCTGTATTAAGGTCAAAAAAGCATACGAGATTATAATCTATACATAAAGCTTGAACAAGTTCCATCTGGCGTCTCTCGTTCTTCTTTTCCTGAAGCTTTTGAGCGGTGCAATCCAAAAGAAAACGCTGATAAAAAAGTTCCCCGTTTTCCTTTAAAAGCTTGACATTTCCCATAACATGAAGCATCTCTCCGTTAGCGTGACGCACACGATATTCCACACTTACGCTGTCTCCCTCGTTTTTAAGTTTTTTCATATAATCTCTGAGCTTCTTCTTATCCTCTTCCAAAACAGATGACGCTACCATATCAAAGCCTGTAGTCATTAATTCCTCTTGAGATTTATAGCCCAAAATTTTAAGCGCCGCCCTGTTTACACTGAGAATACGTTTCCCATCTATCGTATGACAAAGCACACCGCAGTCTATAGTAGTGAAAATTGTTTCCAAAGTATGATTCTTTTTAATTATCTCCTGCTCATAGGCCCGTTCCTGTGTAACGTCAATAGCAACGCCAAGGGTCCCCATTACGTTTCCGTCTATATTATATAACGGTGATTTATAAGTCGTAAGAATTCTGGGTCCCTCTCCTGTTTTAATTATCTCCTCAGACACACATGTCTCTTTCTTTTTCATAACCTCAAGTTCCGATTCAATGCAGGCAGGGTCGTCATACTCGACGTCCCATATGTAGGCGTGTCTTTGGCCCTCAACTTGTTTCCTCGTTTTATTGACCGTTTTACAAAAACTGTTATTTACTTTCTCATGCACTCCGTCTTTATCTTTATACCAAATAAGGTTTGGTGTACCGTTAATAGTCGCTTCCAAATAATGCTCGCTCTGCCAAAAGTCTTTACTCATCTTATAGGTTTGCTGCCATCTTAAAAATCTAAATTTTATTTCCTCGTCCGACATAGGAGTTATCCATATATCTTTAATTGCCGGTAAATCGTCCGCCAAAAGCGTTACACACTCCCTGTCAGCCAGTAAAATTAATTCAGTGTTCTCACTTTTGTTTGAAATAAGAATTTTAAGTTCTTCTTTTATATCCATACCGTCTAAAGCGGCTATAATCACATTTGCCTCAGCTGTCAATGTCTTATCAGGTTTCTCACTTTCAGAAAACTCGTGGGTAAAATGTTCAAGGGGGTATGTCTCTTTTATAATTTCAAATATTCTGCAAGGATGACCTGTTAAATAGAAATGAATATGGCAATGATACATACTTATTTCCTCCTCTGTAATTTGCAAATTATTTTCATTATGATTAGCTTATTAATTTAAGTCCATTAATATACATGTCTTGAATATCTTCTTCTGGCAATATAAGCGACTTCTCATTATTTTGAGAAGCTTAAAAAATTATATATTTATTTTCCATAACCAATTATAAATTTACAAACTTGAAAATAAACATATTTCAAGTTTTCTTTATTTTTTTTACTTATATCTCAATTTTCAGATACGCTATATTTAAACAAATCAGAGTTAACTTTTAATCCGAGACTTAGTTTGTATATATTAATATTAAACATATCCGCTCACATAAAACTGTATATATACAACAAATTCTAAGCGTTGTATATATATAATATAAGTATATTTTTTAATCTTTATAATTATAGCACATTTTATGGATTATTACAAATGTTTTAACAATTATATTTTGATAATTTTACATATTTATTTATCATCCCAGTACAGTCTATCAAAACATATTTAACAAATAAAATTAAACCCGCCCCATAATCGCCAAATATAATTTCAACAATTATAAAACCGGTCTTTTATGCTATATTATGTCAATTCATTATGTCAATTCACAAAATTTTTAGCGAAAAACGCTGAAAACGCGAATATAAAGACAGAGCTGTTTTAAAAATTTTAAGTAAAATAATTATATCAAAAAAATTTCATTAAAAACACAATATAAAGCGTATCTGAAAACTAAAATACGCACAAAAAATTATAGTAACGTGAGTTCAATGAAAATTTATGATTATTGGAACCTTTTTCAATCGCAAAAAGGTTCCAAACCTCTAAAAATGATCTTGAAGCGTTAAAAACCTTGAGGTTTCACCTCAAACTCCACAAACTTTTTAAAAAAAGTTTGACAAGAATTTTCGCACGAAACTACGTTTCGCTGAATTTTCCCGCAATTTCTCGTCAAACTCACGTTATGGTAAGTAAAACAAATTAAGAAAACACAGATTAACAGCGCTAAAAATAATTTTCTAAATAATTGAGCGAAATCATTAAATTTTTCAAGGAAAAGTTATCTTGAAACATTTATTAATTTTTTAAAATTATTTTTGGCGCTGTTAAATCAGCGTAACAGAAAGCTTTTTCTTCTATACACAGTTTAAGCTGAGTTAATATCAAATGTCTTTCAATTGAAATTTTGACACTTCTTTTCTTAGCAAATCGGCCTGCTTTGAAAGTTCTCCGCTGGCCGCGGATGAATCCATAATAACATCGCAGTTAACTTGCACTACATTTGAAATACGCTCCAAACCTTGAGAAATTTGTGCGGCGGAACGAGACTGAACATCGGTAGTTTTAAAAATTGACGTTACAGCGTCCGATACTTTTTGGGCTCCGTCCACAACTTCTTGCAGAGATTGATTTGTCATATTAAAAATATGATTGCCCTTTTCCACCGCCTCCACGGTATTTTCAATCAACATGGCCGTGCTCTTGGCCGCCGCCTCAGATTTGCCCGCCAATATTTGAACCTCTTTGGCAACCACGGAGAAACCCTTGCCGGCTTTACCCGCCCGAGCCGCCTCTATGGCGGCGTTCAAGGAGAGTATATTGGTCTGGAAAGAAATATCGTCAATGGTATTTATAACTTTAATTATCTCTTTTGATTTTTTATCAATAATCTCCATAGCGTTTACCAGTTCTCTCATATACTCGCTGCAAGCCTCGATTTTCTTGTGAGCCTGCTCATTCTCTTCTTTAGCGAGACTGGCGAGGTTTACGGTAGTACTTACATGCTGTGATATATAATCAACCACGTCCACAAGCTCCTGTACTGAGGACGCCTGTTCAGCGGCTCCCTGCGAAAGTGATTCAGACCTGTCTGAAAGATGTTCCGCCTCCAAGTTTACCTGATTTGATACAAGAGAAATCTCATTCAGCACTTTTGTAAGGTTTGAACGTATAATTCTCAGATTGTCAAGAAGTTCTTTCAGGCTTCCTATATAATACATTTCATTTTTATTTATATTCACTGCTAGATTTCCGGCCGCCATCTCACCCATGATTCTTCCAATATCATCAATAGCATTTTTCAAGTGAAGGCAAACAAGATGAACAGCCTCAGCTATCATGCCTATTTCGTCTTTTCTTCCATAGAACCTCTCTAAATCTTTATCGGCGGAAAGATTAAACTCACTCATATCGGAAATCGCTCTTTCCACAATCATTAATTCTTTCCCTGTTCTTCGCAGAATCAAAAGAGTAACTGATATAATTAAAACCGCCACGGCGGCACAGGTTGAACCCGTCGCAACACGCACGGCAGCTACAGGCTCATACACTTCCTCAAATCCATCCTGCACCATAAATATCCACCCTCTGTTTTCCAGGTATTTATAAACTACCAGCTGCTGATTGCCTCTTTCATCCTGATATGTGTGAGTGCCAGTCAAAGCTTTGCTATTTTTCCGTACGACTTCTACAATTTCCATATGACCTTTGTCTGTTGTCTTTTCGTTTAATAAATTCGAGTCTTTATTGTAAATGTATACTCCTGTTTCAGCGTTTATAAATATATATTCGCTGTTTGGAAGATTGCCAAGCTTTAAATCTAATATTGAGTTCATTAATTGGTCAGCGTACACCGCCGCTCCCACATAGCCTATACACTTTTCGCCGTCAAAAACAGGACAATACATGGAAATAACCATATTCCCCGTTCCGGGAGATACCATAACACCAAGATTCGTCAGCTCACGCTTATTAAGAATTGTGTTTTTAAACGTAGTTAAAGAATCTCCCTGGCGTGTCGTTATTCCGACGGCTTCTTTTTCAGTGTGAGTAAGAACATATGTATCGGGAGTAGCAATATATAATCCCTCGAAAATACCCTTGACATTTGCGAAATCAGATGTATACCTCTGTGCCTTTTCCAATAACTGAGGATTATTGGGTTCTATGAGGACACTCCTAACCTCGTCGCTTAAAGAGAAAGCCGTCATGTGTTCCTCAGCGGACGCCACAAAATCATCAATAATGGCCGCTCTGGATTCCACGGCGTTTGTCATTTGTTCGGTAATATTTTTCTCAACCAACGATTCCGTGCTGGCTGATATAGCTGTCCAGAGCAACAACAGTCCGATTAGTGTAATTGCTGTGGTTAAAATGCTGATTCTCATAGCGAGTTTTCGGTTTTTGAGAAATTGTTTCATTGTGTTATGTCCTTCCTAAAATTTTTTGTTTATAACAATTTTGATATATATAGATTTATAAAATTTTTAACATGAAACAATAAAAGACTTCTCCGCATATCTGTTTATTTAAGTTTATTTGTTTATTCTTTTATTGTCTCACTATAATTAACTATAAATTAAATGGCTCGCATAAGGGTCTCATGTTCTCATCCCAAAGAAAAGCCTTTACTCTACTAGTCGCCGTAACCTCAAAGCTTTTCTTTTCCCCTTTTGCTATAGCCTCCGTTGAAATATCCGTTAAAACACCGTTCCCGTCAAATGACGCTATATAAATAACAGCGTCAACGTCAGGATTATCAACAGTAAGCTTTCCGTTTTCATCAATATATATAATAGGATTATCATCATAAACATCTGCCCGCACATTGTCAAGATACATCTCAAAGCCGCCGTAGCGCTGGAAATGAAGCTGTGAAACCGGTATATTGGTATCAAAGTCAAACTCAACATAGCATATCGCATCCCCGGCGGTATAAATATTGTTCGCCGAATCATATTCCGTGTATGGATTAAATGAGTAGGAACCTTTCCCTGTATTATAGTCAAGCGTTATTTTTACGTTATACCATTTCTCAAACTCAAATTTTTCCTCTGAACATGGCTTTATCTCAGGTTCCGGTATAGGCGCGAGGGTATTGTCATAATCCTCAAAAAAGCCGCGTGAACGCTGGGCGTAAAAACTTTTTATTTTTATGTTCTCCCCATTTTGTCCGGTGCCGTTGAGCATAAATCTCATACCCGCCTTTTCATTGACAGCCTCTTTATTGCTTTTCACATAAAAATCAGCCCCGGCTGAAAAAACCCCTTCATTCTGAGGTTTAAAACTTCTGTAAGCCTCTCCCCAGAAAAGTAAAGCGTATCCGTTATTCCCGCTTAACGGAGACAATGAGAAATCCCTTTCCCCGCTGCCGCCAGGGATATACCACTCGGCGTTATTAAATCTTGTATCATAAAACGGGACGCCTCCGTCCGTAATAACAACGTCGCTTTCTCCATTTAACGTAAGATGGCTAAACCTCGCCTCGGCGAAATACTCTTTTGATGATACTCCAAAAGCTGAATCTACGGCGATACCAACATACATTGTATCGGGAAGGTCAGCGTAATCAACCGTGAAAGGCTGTCTTCCGTTATCATTCCATATTGTGCCGCTGTTTGAGACGCTTAATGTTATACTGTTTCCCTCTCTTTGTATCCTCATATAACGAGGCATAGAGTAAGACACGGCACTATTGTCACAGTCTTTTCCCGATAAATCCTTAAAATAACTTTCACTCGCTGCCGCCCCGTCTTCCGTACGGCTGAATATATGTACATTCTCCCCGTTTTTCCACCACCCGTCGCCTATCATCGCCATACAGGCTTTGCTGTCAAGTCCCGCTCGGACCATTAAACCGCTTACCTGTTGATTTTCAAATTTCGGTATTTCCTCCATTCTTACAACTAAGTCAAAATCACCGGAAACAGGCTTATACATAAATCCACAGTTATCATTTTGCTTCTCTGTTATTCTTCCCGACCCGTAAATTGTGTATATTCCGGTTTTCCCGTCCATAGACGCTCCGCCTTTTCCGTTATATCCGCCTTTATAATTATTTTCTCTTATTTCAGTAAACGAATAGCTTCCCGATGGAGAAACTGATTTCACATAAACAATGGAAGAAGCGCTTTGAGTTTGTTCTCCTCTTGTGTTATACGCCCTGCAAGTAAGAAAATGCGTTCCCGGCTCAAGTAATACGCTCTCATCAATTATATTCCCGTCAAATGAGGAGATAAGCTTATTTTTATCATATAACTCCATTTTATTTACTTCACTGTTTCCCGCGGCTATAGCGGTAGCTTTATAACTCAATGGCTCATTCTCATTTATTACGGTCCATTCGCCGTTGTTAATCTCTACGCCGTAAATAGAGTTATCCAAAGCGGCTATCGCCGGACTTTGTACTATAATGTTGGGATTTGTTGGGGCGATTTTTGACTGTTCTTCCGTCCAGTCGTTTATATACGCCTCAATTACGGTATATCCGTTAAATTCTCCCCCGTTTATTATATCTGTCTCCCTCATAGAGTCAAAACCATATTGTACAAGCCATTCTCCCGGAATCTCAAAAGTACGGTGTTCTTCCTTTACGGGAATAAATCCTCCGACTTCATCAGCGCTGTTAATAACACGGCCAGAACCGTTTTTAACATCATTGATAATTCTCGCGTCAATGGCGTCCCGTTTAGGAAGCGTAGCCCCAACATTATTAAGCACATAATCGTAGGCTTCCAAACTTGACACAGGATTAAAAGAATAATCGCCCATATCAAGTTTCTCTGTAAGCAATTCCGCGCCAGCGTAATTATTAACATAAGCATTGTTTTTATAATCGGTTATTATGCCGACACCGTTTACATAATTATCGTGAAAATAAAACTTTGACATCTCATCACCCTCTTTTTCGGGCTTCGCTATGTCAAACACACGATAGCGCAGACTCTCACGGGTAGAAGGCCCGTATTTATAATAATTCCCAATCCAGTTTAAATAAGATGGGTTACGCGTTTTAGAGCTATATGAGTAAGGTTCCGCCCCATACGCCGAGTTGGTCTGTCCCCAGTTATAAATAACATTGTCACTGAACTCTGTTTTTTGAAGTTCTCTGTCCATCCGAGGGCTTCTGCTGTCATGGTGAGCAAGGAGATTATATAAATAGCTGGAATTGGTCCCGCCCAATATAGCGCCGTAACCATGCGCTCCTTTAACATGATTACTCATTCTTAAACTTTCCGAGCCTATAGTATTCTGTATTGTCAGATTGCTTCCCTGAACGCCCTCCTCGCTTGAGCCGGCGTATAAAGTTAAAAGCTCGTCGACACACCATGACACGCTGCAATGGTCAAATATTATGTTCGAGTTAAATCTTCCGCCGATTCCATCAGGCTCTCCGCCGTTTTTGTCTGAAGGGCGCACCTTTAAATATCTGATAATAACGTTTTTAACATTGTCGCCCAAAACAATATCCCCGCCAGTTATAGTAATACCGTCGCCGGGCGCGGTCTGCCCGAGTATCGTGAGATTGCTTTTGTTTATTTTTAAAGTTCCCGTAAGCTCAATAGTACCGCTTACGTCAAACACAATAATTCGCCCTTCCTTCGACACGGCGTCCACAAAAGAATTTTTCCCTGAGCTGTTGAGATTGGTAACATGGTATACCTCAACCGCCCCGCCGTCTTCTAAAACACCTCTCGCTCCCGGAGAAAATTTTCCTCCGCCCTCCGCTCCTGGAAAAGCGAGGGTTTTATCTTCAGCGTAAACCGATATAACCGTCGAAAACATTAAAGCCACCGCGAAAACAAAAGCAAAGCATTTCCTCATAAAATTAACCTCCAATAACATTAAAATTTTTAAATATTATACCAGAGTATAGTTTTCTTAAATTACAGCAATGCCAATTTAATTTGACAAAAAAACATTTTATGAGCACCCCAGGATGAAATTTTAGTAAAAGTCGTTTAAGTATCAAACACCGAAATCACGAAGCAATCTAAAAAACTTCAAATAAAATAATTTTTTGTCTTCATCATATATATGGAAACACTGTAATATTATTTTATCATAGCGAAACATCTTTATCAATAAATAATAAAAAATAATTCAGCGTATTTTAAAACTAAAAAGCTTGCCTGTTCATTCTTTTATTTTTTCGTTATAGTCGTTTAAAAACATTTTTCTAAGGAAATACCGCACAATTCAAAAATAAAAATAATTTTTAAAAAAAATTGTAGTGTTAGTGTTGTTTTTCTTGAAAAATGACACGATAACGGAAATTTTAAATTTGAAAAATTATTTTTATTTTCCTTTGTGCGGTGTTTC
>CAJTVH010000011.1 GCA_910579745.1 uncultured Clostridia bacterium
CTCTACGCACCGTTCTTAATTGATGGGATTTGAGTATATCTAATTCTTTGGTTATTTAGTTTTCAATGTTCGATCCTTTCGCTGACTCTTAACAGCGACTCGATTATTTTATCATATATCTTCTTCTTTGTCAAGAACTTTTTTTTGCTTTTTTCTTTAATCTTTTTCTTGACTTTTTTCCGCTGTTTTTTAACAGCTTATTCATTCTATCATATCACTTTCGGCTTGTCAAGAACTTTTTTTCATTTTTTGTAACTTTTTTTATCTTATGAAAATTTTCCTAACTTCCTGTCCTAACAGCGACTTCGTTATTTTATCATAATAAAAAAACTCTGTCAAGACTTTTTTATTTTTTACTTTAAAATATTTTTTATCTTAATTATATGATAACAAAAATTATTTTATACCAAAATTACCCTTTTGTCAACATATTTTTACTTTATTTAACCAAACTAATTTTTTATAAAATTCTTTTTACTAAAAAATTAGTTTTTCTACACGACAAAATAGTATAATTACTTATAAACTCCCCATATAATCCTCCACTCATAAAAATTTTCTCAAACTTCTTTTTTGATGGTATTTCACGCGTTACAAAGTGACCATTATAATAAAGATAAACACTACAATAAAAAGAGAGCGCTTTGCGCTCTCTTGTAACTATAATAAACTCCTTGAAAATTAATATTTCCACAAGCGAAATATATCTAACCGTAAAATGACATTAATTTGTATAACAATAGTATAAACTCAAAACATCTCTTTATCAGCTCAATGCTTTTTATATATAACAATTCTCAAAGTTTTTAAAACTTAATATACAATTTTTAAAAAGTTACCTGCTTATTCTTTATATTGTTTTTATAAATTAATAACAACTATAAAAAAACAAAAAATCTATATTTTTAATCTCTCAATAATAAAAATTCACAAATTAATATTTTATATCACAAATAAATTTACCGTAATATAAATTTAAGAAGAATAGGCGTTAAAAGAGTAGTAACAATAACGACAAGAATAACCGCTGGAAAAAGATTACTTGTCAAAAGTCCTATCTCAACCCCCTTTTGAGCTACAATGAGAGCGACTTCACCTCTTGATACCATGCCTATACCTATACTCAAAGAATCCTTATTTGAAAACCTACATAATTTAGCTCCTAGCCCACAGCCTATAATTTTAGTTATAATAGCTATAATCATTAAAATAATAGCGAATAAAATTATACCCGAGGACAATTTATTAAGATTCGTATCAAATCCTATACTGGCGAAGAATATAGGCGAAAAAAACATATATGAGGCTATAGCCATTCTGTTCGCCACATATTCTTTAATTTTGAGATTACAGATAATAAGTCCTGCGAAATAAGCCCCCGTAATATCAGCTATCCCAAAATACTCCTCTGAAATATAAGCAAGAATAAGACAAAAAGCCAAACTTCCTATTGACGTTCTTCTGTGGTGGTCATTTTTATTTATAATACTCGCGAAAATATTCACTATAAAAGCAATAACGACAATCAAAGCGAAATAGAGAACGATTTTTAATATTATATCGCCAATTTGAACATTACTGTCTTTAAAACTTGTAATAATGGTAAGAATAATAATTCCGATAACATCGTCAATTATCGCGGCGCCTAAAACAGCGGTACCCATTTTCCCTTTAAGTTTTCCCATTTCCCTGAGAGTTTCAACAGTAATACTAACAGACGTAGCGGTTAAAATAACGCCGACAAAAACAGCCTTTAGTATCTCATTAAAATCTCCGCCACCTACACCGAAAAAGCCGACATAAGTAAGGTATCCTCCTAAAAGAGGAGCGATAACACCAACTAAAGCGATTATAAAAGAAGCTACTCCTGTCTTTTTCAGCTCAGTTAAATCCGTTTCAACCCCCGCCATAAACATAAGGAGAATAACACCTATTTTAGACATAACAGCTAAAAAATTCGGAGGTGTTCCCGTTTCGGAAATAACTCCTAAGACAGACGGACCTAAAATGATTCCAGCGACAAGAGCGCCTACTACTTGCGGCATATGTATTTTACCAGAGAAAAGTCCAAGTACCTTTGTAGAAATTAAAATAGTTGCGATTATCCATAAAAAATCATATGATGACTCCATAATTACTTAACCTCCATAAAATTATTATAGGAAACGCCGATTATTTAATTTTTTTATAAGCTTAAATCAGTTTTCCTTACAAACGCCAGCGTTAGCGTATTTATAGCCGATAAATTTTGAAAATAAACAAGTTTATCGGTCGAAAATCCTTTTCATGTTGTTATCGTCAATATACATAGACACAAACCGCGCTTTCCCTTCGACTCATGAAAATAATTTTCAGCTCGCCTTTTTTCGCTCACTTTCAAATTTATTGACTATAACTTATATCTTCAATATATTATTTCTTTTCCGTGTTTGATATAGTCCATAATGCCCTGAATGATTATGCGTGATCTAAACAGTCAATAAATAATATAAAAGACCGCCGTCACCAAAAAATTCAACTCCTATAAATAAAGAAGCTATAGGACAATTTGTAACACCACGGAAAATAGAAATTAAACTGTGGCGGCATAAAATCTGGAAAAAATCCAATAACTCGGCCAAATAAATAACCGAAAGTCACCCCACAAAAAAATACGAAACAATTTCACCACCTCAAAATCCTGCCCAAATAGTTACAGCAGTAAAAATAAGCTTAAATAAAAAATCATATTGTCCAACTTGGCCTGAAATAGCTTTCGAGATAACATCCATTTTCATCCCGTTATAACTTCTTGTCTGTAAAATAAATATACAAACTTTAATAAACCGCCAGCAAAAATTCTTATATAATTATCTCGCAAATACTTTTTTGATAATTCCGATTTATTTTAAGTAAAGCAAAATAACATACTAAGTCTGGCACATAACATAGAAATTATAAGAACCTTGTCTATTGGTAATAAAGATAACTTTGGAAAATTGTTGATAAAAAATCTTCCCGAATAATTTTAAAACAGTCTATCATAATTCCACTTATAAACGAGGAAACAACACAAAGTAAAAAAGCTGAATAACTCATAATATTATTTCTCGCCGCCTCTGTTGAAAAGACCGTAGCTGAAACAGGCGAGCCAAAAAGTACGGTAAAAGCCGAACTTATCCCGCACATTACAAAAACACGCCTATTATTACCATCTACTTTCAATACCTTTCCAAAAAAATCGCCTATAGTCCCGCCTATTTGTAAAACTGCTCCTGTTCTTCCTGTAGATTCTCCAAAGAGACGAGTAATAACAGTAGAAAGAAAAATAAGTGTAATCATCTTTAATGGTAGACTCTTATTTGAATGAATAGTCTCAAGAATAAAATTAATTCCCTGTTTCACACCAGCGTATTTTCGATAAATAATGCAATAAAAAAGTCCGACAAAGGCAAAAAAGAATTATAAAATCATTTTCTTATTATCATTGTGGACTTAGTGATAAAAATATACAAAACACTGACTGTAAAACTACCAACAACAGGAACAACTATAATGAATAAAACCTCATTTAAAAAGAACAAAAATACGATTTTTGAAACATTCAAAAATAGCTTAAAAAATCCACTTTTATGTAGCTCATTAAAGATTCTACTCAATTATATAATTTTCAAAACAAAAATCCACCTTAAAAAATACTTCAGCAATTTCCAAAATTATTTTTAGGAAACACCGATTAATTTGGAACGTATCTGAAAACTATCATATGTTATCGGAATTACGTAAAAAATATCCAGAAAATTATAAAAAATAAAATGAAAACACTTCTAATTTTACTTTATTTTTTATGCGTATTTTAGTCTTAAAATATGCTCTAAATATTTTTTAAAAATAAAAAACCTAATATTATTTTTTTATAAAAATAATATAGTTTAAAATCAGCGCTTCCTTAATTTTTCATTAAGAAAGTACATTAATCAAAACTATTTTGAGATAAAAAATTTTATTAAAAATTTTTTTCAAATTAAATTGAGCCTACTATAAATAAAAAATAAAATTTCAGTCAAAATTGCGCAAATTGATTAATAAGTACTCCCTTAATTAAGGCTTATTTAATAATAACACATTTTTTGCTAAAATAAAAGAAAAACTTTCATACAAAAAAGTCAGATATAAAACAAAATTTATAGTCATTTTTTTGCTAAGTAACATCGGTTAAAATAAATTTTTAATAAATATATTGACAAAAATAAAAAAAGATTTATTATAAATAAGTAACAAATTATATAAAAAGAAAGGATGTTTTTATGAACTTGCCAAAAGACCCTATAATACTGTTAAGCTATGTAAACACACAACTAAGAGATAACTATCCGACTCTTTCTGATTTTGTAAACTCACAAAATATAGATATAAAAGATTTAACAGACAAATTAAACTCAATAAACTATTTTTATGACAAGAAAACAAATAAATTTATATAGTAAGGAGTATAATAAAATGACTTCTGTTACAAAATTAACAGTTCGTTACGCCGAAACAGACCAAATGGGAATAGTCTATCATACCAATTACGGTATATGGTATGAAATCGCCAGAACAAACTATATAAAAGATATAGGCTATTCCTATTCAGATATGGAAAAAATCGGAATACTTCTTCCCGTTATAAATTTGAATATTAACTATATATCGCCCGCGCGTTACGACAACAATATAATAATTAAAACAACTGTCTCCAAAATTTCCTCCGCGAAAATAGAGTTTTTTTACTCAACATACATAGAAGGAGATGAAAAAACTATAAATACAGGTTCTTCTATCCACGCTTTTGTTGATAAAGATATGAAATTGATGAATTTTAGAAAAAACTTTCCTGATATATATACAGCTATAAAAAACTCAATCTAACATCAATATAATAAAGCATTGATTTAACAGTATTTTAAAAGCTTTTAAATATGTGTAATAAAAAAATCATCTCAAATAACCTTTAAAAAGTTATTTTTGAGATGATTTTCTTATACCCTAATTTAATAAAATTTGTAAATGTCATTTACATTTAATCAAATTTTAGACATAACATTTTTCTCAAAAAACTCTCTCGCCATTTCGGGTTTAACAGCAAAATACTCCTCGTCAACTTTAACAGAAACGTCCTCAGAACAATGACCAAGACAAAAACTGCCGCAAACCTCAACTTTGTCATTAAGTTTATTTTCCTCTATCATTTGCTGAAAAGTATTTATAACGTTGTAAGAGCCTTTAAGATGACAAGCGCTTCCTATACAAGTATACAATTTAATCATAATAATTTCTCCTTAATATAATATAAATATACAAGCTTGTAACTAATAAAAAGCCGCAAACCTGTTCTTTTTTTAATTTATATAGCCAATAAATTTACATAAAACCCCAAAGAATACTCATTCAGTATAGACGGCGATATTAAAAATCGCCGTCTATACAAAAGGTTTAAAAAATTATAAATCACTTATATTAAACACAAAACATATAATAACTTTTGATATTAAAATTTATTTAAAATCATCTTTATTTATCACTGTTATCAGATTTCTTCCCATACTCAACATGAAGAAGCTCATGAACCTTTCCTTTGAGAAGTCCGTCGTAAAGACGCATCATAACAGGGTTTTCCTCACTTCTCTTAATAGTGCACAGCCTGTCTTGATTATAAAGTCTCTCGCCTCGTTTAGCCTTTTCATCAAGGCTGGCGAAAGGCTGACCAGCTCCGCATACACAGCCTCCCGGACATGCCATAACCTCAATAAGGTCATAATGCTCGCCAGCCTTAAGCTTTTGAATTAAATCATCGGCATTTTTAAGACCGCTTACAACGGCGATTTTAACATCCTTATCATTATATTTAACCGTAAGTTCTTTAACGCCCCGCATACCTCTTACACCGTTAAAAGCAAGAGTTCTTATAGCTGATAAAGACTTGTCTGTGGAGATTCTTCTTATAACAGCCTCAGTAACACCTCCGCTAACGCCGAATATCACACCCGCTCCCGTATACGTTTCAAAAGGCATATCTACAGCTTCCGGCTCAATTTCTGAAAATACAATACCAGATTCTTTTATCATTTGAATAAGTTCTTGAGTTGTGATAACATAATCTGTCATAGGAACTCCGTCAACCTTAAATTCATCCCTCGCCGCCTCAAATTTTTTAGCTGTACAAGGCATAACAGCAACATTTACAATTTTTCTCCTTGAGTTTTTATTTTCCTCTTTTATAACAGAAGAGAACATACCCATGGGAGAACGACATGTTGAGATATTCGGAAGAAGTTCGGGATAATTTTTCTCGGCGTAATTTACCCATGCCGGACAGCATGACGTAAATAAAGGAATGTTTTCATTCTTCTCAATTCTTTTAAGAAACTCATTAGCCTCTTCAAGAACTGTAAGGTCAGCGCCCGTAGAAGTATCATAAACCTCGTCAAAGCCTATTCTACGCAAAGAAGCGATAATTTTACCCATAACATTCTGTTCGTCACAACCGAACTCTTTCGCTACGGCAGTTCTTACCGCTGGGGCGATTTGAGCGATAACTTTAACATTCTCTTTGCTTAAATCGTTCCATAGTCTCTGACTGTCATTTTTAATAACAATGGCTCCTGTTGGACAAACAGCGGCGCACTGGCCGCACCCAACACAAGGTGATTCCGCTATAGGTTTGTCAAAAGCGGTACATACTTTCATTTTAGAACCTCTGAAAGCGAAATCTATAGCGCCCACATTCTGTACCTCGTTACAAACACGAACACAGTCTCCGCAAAGAATACATTTATTAGCGTCTCTTGTAATACATAAAGAAGAATTATCTATATCTGGCTCCGTAGCCGTATTGGGAAATCTCACGTTGGTAATGCCAAATCTGCTTGCGAGTTCCTGAAGTTTACAAACCCCATTTTTAACACAGGTGGTACAGTCACGGCAATGGTCGGCAAGTAAAAGCTCAAGAATCATTTTTCTGTGCTTTCTGAGTTTAGGAGTATTCGTATAAATTTCCATACCAGCTTTAGGTGGTGTAGAGCATGACGCCTCCATACCTCCCCACTTATTCTCGACCATACACATACGGCAAGCTCCGTATACCGAAAGCTCGGAATAGTAGCAGAAAGTAGGCAAATCGATTCCGGCCTTTCTGATAAGTTCCAAAATATTTTTCTCCCCGTTTATCTCAACAGGAATATTGTCAATAATCATAAAATTATCACTCATCATTAAACCTCCCCTATAGCTTTAAAATTGCAGGCCTCCTTACAAGCCCCGCATTTAATACATTTAGAACTGTCAATAACAAACGGTTCCTTAATTTGGCCGGAAATCGCGCCAACAGGACAAACTCTTGAACATTTTGAGCATCCCTTGCACTTTTCTGGGTCAATAGCGTAAGTAACAAGCTTTTTACAGTTTCCGGAAGGACATTTTTTATCATAAATATGAGCCTCATACTCTTCCCTGAAACTTTTAATGGTGCTTACAACAGGGAACGCCGCTGTTTTTCCTAAACCGCATAAAGCCGTCGAGCTGATTGTATCAGCAAGCTCAAGAAGAAGCTCAATGTCTCCGTCAACGCCCTGTCCGGCGACAATTCTCTCAAGTATCTCAAGCATGCGCTTCGTACCTTCACGGCACGGAACACATTTTCCGCAGGATTCATTTTGAGTAAAATTCATAAAGAAACGAGCCACCTCAACCATACACGTATTGCTGTCCATAACAACCAATCCGCCTGAACCAATCATAGCGCCGACCTTTTTTAGAGAGTCAAAGTCAAGAGGCAAATCGAGATTAGGCGTTATAAGACACCCTCCTGATGGCCCGCCTATCTGAACCGCTTTAAATTCGGCTCCGTCTTTCATACCCCCGCCTATATCAAATATAATTTCTCTTAAAGTGGCACCCATAGGCACCTCAATAAGACCAGTATTAGCGATATTTCCCGTAAGAGCGAAAGCTTTTGTTCCGGGGCTGCTCTCAGGTCCGATACCTTTATACCACCCCGCTCCTCTCACAATAATTTCAGGAACATTGGCGTAAGTCTCAACATTATTAAGAACAGTAGGCTTATCAAAAAGCCCCTGTTCAACAGTACGCGGAGGCTTAACTCTCGGCATGCCTCTTTTTCCCTCTATAGAGGCTGTCAAAGCGCTTCCCTCTCCGCAGACAAAAGCTCCCGCTCCCTTATTTGTATGCAATTTAAAGCTAAAATCCGTTCCAAGAATATTTTCCCCAAGAAGACCATATTCCTCCGCCTGCTTAATAGCGTTCTCAAGACGGCTTACCGCCATGGGATATTCCGCCCTGACGTAAATATAACCTTCTTTCGCTCCTGTGGCGATACCGGCAATCATCATACCCTCAAGCATTCTGTGCGGGTCTCCCTCCATAATGCTTCGGTCCATAAAAGCGCCTGGATCTCCCTCGTCCCCGTTACAAACAATATATTTTACATCGCTTTTCTGCTTTTTAACCTGGGCCCATTTTCTCCCGGTAGGGTACCCCCCGCCTCCTCGGCCTCTCAAAGTTGATTCCTCAACCTCTTTTATAATATCGTCCTGAGACATATCAAAAAGGGCTTTCTCAAAAGCCGTGTAACCGCCTATAGATAAATACTCGTTAATTGAGGTAGCGTCAATATGTCCGCAGTGCTCAAGAACGATTCTCGTTTGTTTTTTATAAAAAGGAATTTCCTCCTGAACTTTATATACTTTACCGTCTTTTTTATAAGCGAGCCTCTCGACTATTTCATCATTCTCAATAGTTTTCTCTATAATCTCCATACAGTCATCAATTTTAACTTTTGTGTATAAATACCCTTGAGGCTCAATTCTTACAAGAGGTCCCATTTCACAAAATCCATGACATCCGCTTCTTTTAATTCCTATAGAGTTATCATGAGGCTCTTTTTGAAGCTCAACGGAACAGTTTATTCCTTTTTCTCTCATAATATCTATGAATCTTTGATAAATGTCCAAAGACCCTCCCGCGACACATCCGGTTCCGGCACAGACTAAAATCTTTTTATCCTCTTTCTTCGAGGAATTTATGTAAACTTCTCTCAAACTTTTTAAATCTTCTCTGGATTTAAGCATCCTATTCCGCCTCCTTTAATTCTTTAATTAATGAAGCCGCCTTATCAGGAGTCATAGCGGGATGAACCTTGTCATTAACGGTAAGCGCCGGGGCGAGTCCGCAGGCTCCGAGACATGAGACTGTCTCAACCGTAAATAACAAATCATCCGTTGTTATTTTTTCCTCTGAAAGTCCAAGCTCTTTTCTCAGTCTCTCAAGAATGGGAATAGATTTTCTCACATGACAGGCTGTCCCATCACATACTTTAATAACGTATTTCCCTTTAGGCTCAAGAGAAAAATTCTCATAAAAAGTAGCTACACTGTAAATTCTCGCTTCACTCACGTTGAGCTTTTCCGCAATACGAGGAAATATTTCCTTGGGCAAATAATGATAATGTTCCTGCAACGACTGCAATATAGCTATAATAGCGCTTTGCTTATATTGATGCTCTTCAAGAACATTGTCGACTAAAGAATAGTCAAAATTTTTACTCATTTTCTAATCCTCCTGTTCATAAAATATCGCAGTATATTTAAGGAAACGGCGATTATTTAAAGTTTTGGTTTTAACCGAATTTCGCCTATAGACTGTCTTAAAATTATCACGCTGATTATTAAACATAATTTATGTGAGATTTCTCAAAATATAATTTTATTTTTTTACACATTCACTTATCATATCAATGGAGCGACAAAAACAGTTCAGCGTACTAATCGGTTTTCCTTAAAAAAATATACTTAACTTTCATTATATTTTACATAAAATATAATAAATCTTTTTATTACATGAATAAATTTTATATTATGGTTAAAAATACCTTATATTAAAAACCTATAAAAATACACTTCATCATTTAAATCTCGTGTTTTTTTATAAGTTATTTTCTAATCATTTCGGCAAATTAATCCGTAATATATTAAATTTATACACCGCTTTTTTAATTATACACAATTTTTTATCAATTTGCAATATATTTTAGTATATTTTTCGTTTATAATGTCATAAATAAAGAGACTAATCTGCTTTCTACAAATATATATTTTAATGTTCAATTAGAGCGTATCTGAAAACTATCATAAGCTGTCATTTATATACGTGAAATATCCAAAAATTTATTAAAAAATAAACGAAAACGGTTTAATTAAACAGAAAAGCCTTTCTGTTTCGTTTCATTTTTTATAATTTTTTTCGCGTATTTTAGTTTTCAGATACACTCTAAAATATTTTATGATGTTTGTACTATATTTTATGTCTGACATTTATAAAGAAAAAATAGTCTCTTTAAAACTTAACAAAATTATGTATATAATTATTTATATAATAGATGGCGGTTATAGTAAACAAAATTGAAAACAAACAAGTTTGGCGTCTAAAAATCCTTTTACCTATTTTCAAGTTTATTAACTATAAAACAGACTTGTTAAAATAAATAATTTATAATTATGAAAGGAAGTAATTAAAATGGACACAGCGGATAATTTAATGTTAAAATTTTTACAAAAATTCGATGAGAATCCTTTTTTAATAAAAACAAAGGGAAAAGAACACCTAATTGGCGCGGGCGAACCTATCTTTACAGTAGAATTTAAAAAACCCCTCTCACTTTCAGAGTTGACAAACAGTACGTCACTAGCGTTAGGAGAAGCTTACATGAAAGGAGATTTGATAATTGAGGGAGACTTATACAAAGCTCTTGACAGTTTTCTAGGACAAAGGGAAAAATTCTCAACAAACACAGGTTTATTAAAAAAACTTCTGTTTACGTCAACAAGAAAAAAAAATCAGCTAAAAGAAGTCTCTTCTCACTATGATATAGGAAATGACTTTTATAAACTATGGCTTGACGAGACAATGAGTTATTCCTGCGGATATTTTAAAAATGAAAATGATTCTCTGTATAACGCGCAGATAAATAAAATAGATTACACTTTAAAAAAATTATATCTTAAAGAAGGCCAGACACTTTTAGATATAGGCTGCGGCTGGGGTTATCTTTTAATAACGGCGGCGAAAAAATATAAAATCAAAGGATTGGGCATAACGCTGAGTAAAGAACAGCAAAAAGAATTCCAAAAACGTATAAAAGAAGAAAATCTCGAAAATTATTTAGAGGTTGAGCTTATGGACTACCGTGATTTACAGAGCCTTGACAGAAAATTTGACCGCATTGTAAGTATAGGTATGTTAGAGCATGTAGGAAGAAAAAATTATGATAAATTTATAAAAACAGCGAAAAAAATATTAAATCCCGGCGGACTTTTCTTACTTCACTATATAAGCGCACTGAAAGAATTTGACGGAGACCCCTGGATAAAAAAATATATATTTCCCGGCGGAGTAATACCAAGCCTTCGGGAAATAGAAAATTTATTCGGAGAGTATAATTTTCACACTTTAGATATTGAAAATTTAAGAAATCATTATACAAAAACCTTATTATGCTGGAATAGAAATTTTCATGATAATTTAAATGAAATATCAAAAAAATTTAACTCTGAATTTATAAGAATGTGGGAAATGTATCTTTGTTCTTGCGCCGCTATTTTCCATAACGGAGTTGTAGATTTACACCAAATTCTTGTAACAAACGGAATAAACAACAATTTGCCTATTACCAGATGGTATTAAAAAAATAAATTATGGCAAGCATGGAAAAAATATAATATTATAAATCAATTAATTTGAAAATAAACAAAATAGGCAGGATAAAAATAATTTTTACAAAGCATATAAGAAATAGCATACATTGCCTATTGCCGACTGACAAAACAAATGTAAAAATTATTTTTATCTGCCTGTATAGCCAATTAACTTAATAACAGCTATAATAATTTCTTAATTCTCACTTCCTTTTTTATTTGTATCCTTAAATTTTCCAATTTTTCCTTTTACTTTAATTTAATTTATAAGCCACTTATAATATACTTATCACGAATTTCCTGTGATTTCTCGTAGCTTTCATTGAGTGTTTCCGTTACTTTTTTCAATCTTGCTTCGATTTCGAGCTGTTCTTTCTGATATTTCCCATTATCTTGAAATTCTGTTCAGTAATATGTTCTATGATTCTACACTCGTATAAGGGAAAAGTACCGCTCATAACCGCTTTACCACACTCCGCCGCATAGCGTCAGGGCGTAATACGCACTGTTTATTGAGATGCTTGCGGATTTTTGCAAATCCATTTCTCGCTAATGAAGGTCGAATATCTCCCTTACCATATGAACCACTTAGAAGATGGTTGTGGTCGGCAGGATCTTTCACATAGCCGTAGGGTTTATACATTTCCATGAATTTCCCCTGCTGAAACCTCGCATGGTACACCGATTTTATCTTGGCTGACACATCGGCAGAATACATTTCATTACTATGGTTAAGAATGACCCGCAATTACATGGAAAATATCGTATTGTTACCCAATAAAGTAAAAATTTTCATTTTCTGTAGATAGATTATTATATCGGCAATTTTTTTTAAGTCAATAATCCTTCCTCTTGTTTTATCGTAATTAGAGTACTCGTTTTGCTATTTTTTACTGTATTTGAACAATGTTACAAATTATCACCCCCCATTATATAAGTAAGATTTATCATAAATCCCCTATAATCAAAAGTATCACCTCCTCCCTTTGGAGAATAAGGAAGTCAGCAAGGCCACAAACTTATAATAGACGTTTTATCAGTTTTAATTTTTAAATTAATCAACATCTTCACCTATTAGCGTCCCCTCCTTTAAGTATTCTCCAAATACCCACAATCACAAAATACACCATACCATGTCAGGGACTATTCGTATTTTTGTTTTACAAAAATACGAATAGCCGATAGCGTTTACTCTTATATTCAGTATGAGCTTATACTCTCACTGAATATAAGAGTAAACGCTCCCGCTTTTCAAGCGGTCAGCTTACTTAGGCGGCTAAAAACCAAATAGTCAGCACCTTTAAGACTCTGCTCATTAATCTTACCGCCAATTATAGTACTATAACTTTCCAAAAACTCCGACGTAAATTCCTGTCCGTACACAACCTCTTGAACATCATTTATATTCTCAAAACTCTTAACATAGCTCATTAAATGATTACAATATGTAGTCTGCCGTAAAATAAAATCCATAGCCGTATTAGCTATTAAAGTAAAATCAACAACCAAAAACAAAGTACACATCTCTCCGTCAACATAATAAGGAATGCCATTCTTACGTCTTATATTTCCTAAGTTTATCTGTCACAAAAGCCCGTTTAAATTGATTTGGTATTCTGTTTTCAGACTGAAACGCTTTGTATTTCCGTTATCACCAGAATCGCATATAAAATCTGTAACACCGTAAAAAATACAATCGCTGTAAGTTTGTTTTAAAAGAGGCTTACCCGTTGAATAACCACGTTCACAGCACATGGAACAGTTAAAGAACAACTTTCCCACGTCCTGCAAACATAGTTACCCGCAACTCCATAAGATAGCCAGTTATACACATTCCTACAATGCTAGCTACTGCATAATCCCTCCCTTGCCCCATATTCCTTTATATGATAAAAGGATAAGATAGAAAAAATCATAACCATGTGCTAAAATGTTATAGGAAAAAGGACAATAAAAATGAAAATAAATCATAAATCGCGGCCCTTTTCTGTCACAAAGGCAAAAGAACATTGTCTAATCTAAGTAGGAGGTAAAAATCTATGAATAAAAAAATGAATGAAGAATTACAGGCTTTAGTTGATAAAGCCACATCAGGGGATAAAACCGCCCTTGAAACACTTATTGTAAATGTACAGGACATTGTATTCAATTTATCTCTGCGGATGCTTGGTACATTTGCAGATGCGGAAGATGCCACACAGGATATTCTGTTGAAAATGATTACGCATCTTTCTTCTTTTAGAGGTGACAGCGCATTTACAACATGGGTATTCCGTATCGCGGCTAATCACCTAAAAAATTATAAAAAGCATATGTTCGCCCACTATCCGTTGAGTTTTGAATATTATGGAAATGACATAGAAAACGGAAAAATACAAGATGTGCCTGATTTGACGCAAAATGTGGAAAAAGATATATTAGCAGAAGAACTGAAAATGTCCTGTACCAATGTGATGCTGCAATGTCTTGATATGGAAAGCAGATGTATTTTTATATTGGGTACAATGTTTAAGATTGACAGCCGAATCGCGGGGGATATTTTGGAAATAACCCCTGAAGCGTATCGGCAACGGCTTTCCCGAATACGCAAAAAAATGGCGGATTTTTTAAGCGAATATTGCGGAGAATACGGCAGTGGTAAATGTAAATGCAAAAGCAGGGTGAATTATGCGATAGAAAGCCATAGGTTAAACCCATTGCGGTTGGATTATATGACAGCTACGGAAATTCCTATTCAGACCATGATAGATGTGAAAAATGCTATGGAGGATATTTACGATTTATCACGAGACTTTTCGTTCTGTAAACCCTACCAATCCCCTGAGCGCCTGAAACATTTGATACAGGAGTTTTTAGATTCCACGCAGCTTTCTATTATACAGAAATCATAAAGGAGATGAAATATCATGAATACACAATTTATTATTGACTACTTATCGTCATTGAGCATGAATAATAACCGTGAATGGTATCATGCAAACAGAGACGATTATAAAAAAGCAAATGCTGAATTTGAAAAATTATTACAGACATTGATAGTGGAAATCAGTAAATTTGACAGCAGCATTTTACATAGCAGCCCAAAAGACTTTACATTTAAAATTGTAAGGGACACCCGGTTTAGTCATGACAAATCACCATATAATCCTGCGTTCCGCGCCCACATTTCCTCAAAAGGGAAACTGCCTGTTCCTGTCGGCTACTATCTCATGATAAAGCCGGGTAATCACTCCTTTTTAGGCGGCGGATTGTTTGCGGATATGTTTAAAGACGCGACAACAATGATACGTGATTATATTTCTCAGAATGGCGAAGAATGGGAAAAAATTATCCACGAGCCAGATTTTGAAAAATATTTCACTGTACAGGGAACGGCATTAAAGAATGTTCCCGCGGGATATGAGAAAGAACACCCTCAAGCAGGCTATCTAAAATTTAAAAGTTGGTATCTGGAATACCCGCTAAAAGACGAAGAAGTGAAAGATGTAGAAATATTTCTTGTAAAAGCGGTAGAACTTTTCCAAATTATGAAACCTTTTAACGACTATTTGAACAAAGCACTTGTGGACTTCCAAATGCCGACAAGATAAAAAAATGATTAAATTAAACTCACGAAAACAACAATCATAAATCATACTATGCCCTATATGGGAGAAAGGAGAAATTATTTGTGCTTTGCACAAAAGCATGCAGAGAACATATTATGTATACTTTCAACGGATTTCGCAAAACCATCATACGCTATAAATCTATTACTGTATAACGTGACAGAACCAGGCCGCGGCAAAAAGAAATATCCCTTGAATATCTCACAAAAGAAAAGTTTTATCATTTATGCACAACAGACTAATATTTCACAATATCCTAACGAAGAATATCCTATATTACAATCTGTGGTCAGACAATAATCCTTACCAATAGGGAGCTTGCCGTCACCCTGTTATCAATGCCTGAAAATCGTGGAAATGTATGTACGCTGTCGGAGTATAATATGGTATCAAATCCATAGGACTTTACAGCTCCCGCGTAAAGAAATGTAGGTGATTTCTCATGAGGAATCCTAACCTTTTTCCATATTAAACGATTGTAAGGGCAACCAGCTGTAGAGCCTGAAGCCGTGGACGAGGTTCTGCGGCATTACAGCAAGCGTATTAAAATTGCCGCCATTGTAAACTGGCATATCAACATGGGATACCGAGGAGAGCATAAACCAGCGTCTTATCGCTATCCTATTCAAGTTCTGCTTTGATGAACAGACATACATAAAAACTGAATAACAGCCGCTGCATAGAACGGCATACCGAAACAGGAAATCAAGAAACGGTTTCCTGTTTTTTTACGCACATTTTTAACATTTCGAGAAATCGCCGGTATTATGCCGCAAAGAGTATAAGAAAGAAATTTACTCTCCCGTTTGGCAAATCCGCAAGTTGTCCGTGATTCTTCTGATTCTGAAATAATATAATCAATTAAAAATAAAATTAATAACATAGAAAACTATTCAGACAATAACATTGATTGTATGTTTAATTTATTAAAAGCTATAAAAAATTCACTAAATAATAAAAATAATTACCCTATCGGCAGAACCGACAATCCTAATTCACACAAAAAATAAATTTATATATTATTTATGTACAAAATAATATATTTCTATTTACTTGTACATACTATATATTTACAATTAATATGCTAATATAAAATTTAAAATGAGGCATTGTTATGGCAACCACAAGTATAACTATACGAATGGATGAAAATTAAAAAAACAAGATGAAATACTATTTGATGAAACGGGTTTAAATATGACAACCGCTTTTACAATGTTTATAAAAGCAGTTGTTAGACAGCGTAAAATTCCTTTCAAAATTACCGCTGACCCATTTTACAGTGAAATTAATCAAGCTCATCTACACAAAGCTATATCAAGCCTTGAATCTGGTAAAGTTGATTATGATATCCGTTCAATTCTAAGTTTATTCCCTATTGTGGTAAACATAATCGCAAAAACTCTATTGGTTATTCATAATATTCTTTATTATAATATATAATTGTAAATATTATATTATATTTCATTTATTACTTATTTTTATTTTTTACAAAAGGTAATGTAAAAATAAATTCGCAGCCCTTGTTAAGCTCACTGTTAAGGGTGATAACCTCTCCATGAGCCAAAATAAATTCCTTAACTATAGATAACCCTATGCCGCTACCCTTTTTATCCTCGCTTCTTGAAACGTCCGCTTTGTAAAATCTGTCAAAAACTCTTTTTCTATCCTCTTCTGAAAGACCCCTGCCGTTATCTCTGACATATACCACAATCTTTTTATTATCGGTTTTTTTTGTTTCCAAAAATATCTCTCCGCCTACGTCGGTAAATTTAACGGCGTTATCTATAAGATTATAAATAACTCTCTGTATTTTCTCATAATCCGCCCTTACAAAAAAAACCTTCTCCTCAAAAGTTACCCGCAAATTAATTTTTTTGCTTATAATTCTGTTTTCAAAATTAAAAATAGTTTTTTTAATAAGGTCGTTTATGTCAAACTCGGATAAATCAAGACTATTTTCCCTGCCATTAAGATTATTTATGTTAATCATATTATTAGCGAGCGCCGCCAGTCTTTCCGACTCGTCAAGAACAATTTTTAAATAACGCTCCTGCTTTTCAGGCGGAATGGTCCCGTCAATAATGGCCTGTACAAACCCTTTCATCGATGTAAGGGGAGAACGCAGGTCATGAGAAATATTAGAAATAAACTCCCTGCGTCTTTTTTCTTGCTCATTAAGGCTTTCCGCCATATCATTAAGACTTCTGGCAAGCTGTGCCGTCTCGTCCGAGCCTTTTACAAAAATCCTTTTCTCAAAATCCCCATTAGCGATAATTTTAGCCGCCTCGTTAATTTTTCTTAATGGCTTAGTGACTTTTTTTGAGGAAAAATAAATAATAATAAAACCAAAAAAACCGCCGGCTAAAATAATGCAAATAATTATTTTATATACATTATTGCCGAGCTTTTCAAGTTCTGTCAAAGGAGAACTCATAAAAATAACCCCGTTTATCTCTCCTTTAACAATAACGGGATAGCCAACTGTAATAACAGGCTTATCAAATATTCCTCCCAAATTTCCTTTGCTTTCCGTAATATATCCGTTCATAGCCTCTTTTACCTCATAAGCGGCTATATTCTCACCAAGCCATTTCACATCAATATCATTGGAAATAATTCTGATTTTATAACTTGAGTCAACATAGATAAAACTGGCGTCAAGATATTCGTCAAGAATAGAAATTTCGTTATCAAGCTTTTTTTTATCAAAAAAACCGCCCCAATAATAGGATTCCTCTAAAGCCTGAACAATCTTTCCTCCTTGCTCGGTAAGCAAATCTTTTTTCTGCCTCTCCAAATATAAACTAAAAGCCTTTATAAGTGCCATTGTAATAAAAATAAGACTTATAACCAAAGCAACTAAATAAGTGAGAAATAATTTTCCAAAAATGGACCGCATTAAAAGCACCTCTGTAAAATAATTTTCTATTGGAAAAAGCGATTAGTCAATTAATCTGTGGCGAAACAATAAAAGTATGAACAAACTCGCTTTATTTAATAAAACCTGATGTATCAAAAAATTATTTTATTGTTTCATAATAAAAATTTCACGAATTGCTATAATATTGCTATAATAATGTTAATTTAATAGCTTGCTTGTTTTCTAATTAACTTAAAAAGGCTCACGAATACAAGCAAAGCGCATAATTTTTAATATTTCGATGTTTTTACTGTAAAAAAATTTTTAAAGTTTTATGAGAATTAATTTTTATGGTATTCATTAGAATTTATATATATTCGGCAAATTTCAATAGCCAAGTATATAATTATTTCCAGAGAGAATTAAATTTTTCCTCAATCACTTTTTTTCTTTCCTTTGTTTTATCACTGTCCAAAAAATACTTATCACCGGTAAAAACAATTACGTCTCCTTCTTCCGCCCCTTTGGGAATAAGCCCGCTTTCAACATTTTTAATTTCATCGCTAACAGTATTTTGACATACCGCGAAATTTCCCTCAAATCTATCAATTATATATTCCATAAAATAATCCTCATTTCCTCAAAAAGTCTTCTCTAAGGGGTGAAAATATGTCTATAAGCACTCCTCTTTTTCCAAGAAGCTTGCATCCATGAAGCACATTAGAGGGAATATAAACCGTATCGCCCGCTCCGATAATTTTTGTCTCATCGCCAACAGTATACTCAAACTCTCCTTCCGTACAGTAGCTTGCTTGTTCGTGTATATGAGTATGAGGCGCCCCCTCTCCGCCGTTTTCAAAAAGAACCTCGACAAACATAATGTTTCCCCCATGGGCTTTCACTTTTCGATAATTCTTTCCTTCCTCAATAACTTCAGTTTCAATATCTTTATCATAGAAAAAATTTGACATAAAACTACCTCCAAAAATATAATGAAATTAAGCTTGATACTTTATTTACAAAGGAATGTAAACGTTCTTTAACTTTTTTTATTATACCATATTTTTTCAGCTTTGAAAATATAAAACCGTATAAATAAATTTAAAAAGTCATATAATTTTTTAAAGGGAGGTATAAAAATGAATCTTAATAAAAAATCCCCCATAAAATCGTTAAAGACAAATTTAACAACAGCATTTGATTTACCAAGAGAAATAATGCTTAATCTTCCATTAATAACCCTTACCGGAAAAAATAGTATGTCAATAGAAAATTATAAAAATATAATAGAGTACAATCAAAAAAAAATAAGAATATCCACCTCCGAGGGAATAATAACCATAGAAGGGACAAAGCTTTTTTTAAAAGAGTTAAGAAAAGATCTAATAGTAATATCGGGGACAATTTCAAATTTTGAATATATATAAAATTTCTTTAACTTTTGCTTTACAAGAAATCTGCCGCTTTGCTCTCTCCGCGGTTTAATTTTTTTGTTCTTTTCCTAAAAATTCTTTTCTAAAAAACAGATATATTACTTTTTTATTAAATTTATATTATTTTTTGTTGTAGGTGATAAAATATGCTTTCAATACTATGGAATTATTTGCTCGGTTATGTTATTATAGAGGTAAGAGGTTTTTCTATAGAACGTTTTCTAAACCTTATATCAAAAAAAGGGATCCTTATATGGGATTTAACAGAAACGCGAAGAGGAGCGGAAATGAAAATTTCCGTAAAAGATTTTAAAAAATTAAAACCTTATACAAAAAAATCAAAATGCCATATTAAAATAAAAGGTCGTTTCGGAAGACCTTTTATAATAAAATCCTTAAAAAAAAGACAACTTTACATATTGGGAATAATAGTGTTTATAATATCTCTCTACGCTCTTTCTTCTTTTATATGGTTAATTGAGGTAAACGGAAACTCTCGTATAAAAACAAAAGATATATTAATTTTCTGTGAGTCAAAAGGATTTTCAATAGGCTCTTACAAAAGTTCTGTCGATACGGATAATTTAAAAAAAGAGTTAAAAAATCATTTTCCTGAAATCTCATGGATAACAATAGAGATGAAAGGAACAAAGGCTTCCATAGAACTTAGAGAAACTCTTCCCATTATAAAAAATATAGACGCGTCCGAACCATGTGATATAACGGCTAAGGAAGACGCTATAATAGAATCCATAATAACTAAAAGGGGCTCTCCCCTTGTAAAAAAGGGAGACGCCGTCTCAAAAGGAGATATACTTGTTTCCGGCGAGCTTTTAATCTCCGAGGATGAAAACGGAATTGTAAAAAACTACACTCATTCTTTCGCCGAGATAAAAGGAAAAATAACACGTAAAATGACCGCTTCCGTTCCTTTCAAATATAACGAGAAAATATACAGCGGAAGAGAAGAAAATTTATATAATTTAGAGATTTTCGGAAAAAATATGAAAATCTATAATCCAGAGACAGAATTTGAGAACTATGATACATATAACTCATTTGGACAATTAAAAATAACCGAGGATTATCCTCTTCCGTTAATTTTAATAACGACCACATATAAAGAGTTTTACTATAAAGAGAAAATCCGTACGATTGATGAGGCGAAAAAAAGAGGTGAAATATTAATAAATAAACAAATACTTGAAACATTTGATTTTAATACGGACATAATAAATAAATCATATGTATATGAAAAAACCGATAAAGAGTTAATTATAACAGCTTATGTGACAGTAATATCGGACATAGGGGAAGAACAAAAAACCGAAAGGAGCACGTCAAATTAATGGAACATGAGAAAATACAGATAAATAATGAGTTTATATCAGAAGTATTCGGTAAATTCGATGAAAATATCAAAAAACTTGAGAATGCTTTTTCCGTATCTATAGTAAACAGAGACAACGGCATAATAATATCTGGTAAGGATAAAAATATTCAGACAGCGAAAAAAGTTTTATACGCCATAACGGAAACAGCGAATAAAGGTGAAATAATAGATGAGCAAAAAATAAATTATTACATTTCTGAGTTAAAAGAAAAATCCGTGGAGGAGATTCAGGAAATAAACAATGACTTCATATGTATGACAATTTCAGGAAGACCAGTAAAACCCAAAACCCTTGGGCAGAAAAAATATACGGATAAAATAAAAAACAATACTATTGTTTTCGGTGTCGGGCCAGCAGGAACAGGTAAAACTTATCTCGCTATGGCTATGGCTGTGACAGCGTTTAAAAATAACGATGTAAACCGAATAATTTTAACTAGGCCGGCTATAGAGGCAGGTGAGAATTTGGGCTTTCTTCCTGGCGATATGCAGCAGAAAGTCGACCCGTATTTAAGACCGTTATATGACGCCTTGTATGAAATAATGGGAGCGGATCAATTTCAAAAAAATATTGAAAAAGGCGCTATAGAAGTGGCGCCTCTCGCGTATATGAGAGGAAGAACTCTTGATAATTCTTTCATAGTACTTGATGAGGCCCAAAATACAACTCCTGAGCAAATGAAAATGTTTTTAACAAGAATCGGATTTGGCTCAAAGGCTGTAATAACCGGAGATATTACTCAAATCGACCTTCCCAGCGGAAAACGTTCTGGGCTTATTGAGTCCGCGAAAATTTTACAAGGTATAGAAGATATAGAAATAGTTACCTTAACAAATAAAGACGTAGTAAGACACCCTCTCGTCCAAAAAATAATAAACGCTTATGAATTGTATGAGCAAAAAAAAGAAAAAAACGTAAAACCCGCGAAATATAAAAAATAAATAAATAAAAATTATTTTACGCAAAATTTTTTAAAACGCTTTTCAGTTATTTAAACACTTTTCATGCTTTACTTTACATGATATTTTACTTACAATGATTATGATATAAGTCAAACTTTATAGTTTAAGCTTTGTAAAATATTTTTATTCTGACCTAATTTTTTATATTTTAATTATTGAAAACAAAAGAAGGGATATTGTGCTAAAATTAAACCTAAAAAAAGAACAAATTATTAATATACTGCTTGTTATAATCTCATATATAATAACAATAATTTGTATGATTTACGGAAATTATACCTCTGAGACAAATAATCTTCAAGTTGGATCCGTAAGTCCTCAAAAATTTGTGGCTAAAGAAGAAATAAAAAATGATGTAGCTACACAGCGTAACATAGATAAGGCTCTTTCCGAGATGTCATCTCTTTATACACAGGATTCGGCGGTACAAAAAAGAGTTACGGAAAACGTAAACTCATTTTTTGACTATATTGTGTCAAATTCAGACGCTTTAAAAAATGATTATCAAAAATCATCCCATGAACTCTCCTCAAAAATATATTTGTCCTCAAATCAAATATATACTCTTATCAATATGGAAAAAGACGACTTTTATAAATTCAGGGATAATTTGATAAAAATAACAAATTCGGCGCTTGAGCAGGGAATCCGCGAGGACAACGAGGATAAAATATTAATCTATGTAAAAAGCGAGCTTTCAGACCTTAATCTGTCATCACGGCTTTATGATATAGGTTATATAATAATCTCATCTGTTCTCGAGCCTAACCTTATAGTTGACGTAGACGCCACAGAAAAAGCGAAACAGGAGAAACTTGCCTCAATAGAACCTGTAATGGTTTTAAAAAATCAAAAAATAGTTGACGCTGGAGAAATAATAAATGAGGAAATATACTCAATTTTATACACAGGTGGCTATATACAAAAAAACACAATATTTGAAAATATAATTCCTCTAATCGGTATAGCGCTCATTATACTTTTTATTTATATGCTAACGGTGTTTTATATATACAGGTTTCATATAAAACTTTACACAAGAAAAAATGAGGTTTTGCTTTTATTCTCATTATATATAATACTTACTGTCTCAGTAAAACTCTTATCAAACGTAAACGTGCCCTATATGTTTATGCCGATATTGACTTTTACAATGCTTGCGGCGATGCTGTTAAATTACAGGCTGGCTATAATTTTAAATTTTTCCGTTTGTATTATTTATTACATAGCGTTCAATTTCAACACAGCTTTTTTAATATATTTTATAATAACTGGAATGTTCTCGGCGTTTATGGCGAATTATTTAAAAAAATATAACCACATATTTAAAATAAGTTTAATAAACTGTATCATTGAAACATTAGTTATATTTGCTGTTACATTATATACTAATAAAAGTTTTGACCATTTTTTAATACAAAATTTGTTTTACGCGTTCTTTAATGGGATAATAACAATAATTATATGTACTGGAAGTATGCCTATATGGGAGTTTTTATTCGGAGTTATGACACAATATAAATTATTGGAATTAATAAACCCTGACAATCCGCTCTTAAGAAAATTAATGCTTGAGGCCCCTGGTACATATAATCATAGTGTAATTGTGGCAAACCTGGCGGAGGCCGCTGCCTTTGAAATCGGCGCTAATTCCTCACTCGCTAAAGTCGGAAGCTATTATCACGACATAGGAAAATTAAAATACCCGCAGTATTTCAGTGAAAATATACGTGGAAAAAACCCACACGACTCAATGAATCCTTATAAAAGCGCTAAAATAATTTCAAACCATGTATCTGATGGTATAGAGTACGCCAAAAAATATAAACTTCCCATTCCTATAAAAGACATAATATCACAGCACCATGGAAATACCGTAATGAACTTTTTTTATTATAAGGCAAAACAAATGAATGAAAATGGACAAGTCAATGATACTGACTTTCGCTATAAATATGAAAAACCCAAATCAAAAGAAGCGGCGATAGTAATGCTCGCGGATACTGTGGAAGCGGCGGTTAGAAGCAAAAATATAACAAATATAAAAGAAATAGAAAAATTTGTACACGAGCTCATAAAAGGAAAATTAGCCGATGAGCAATTCTGTTTATGTTCTCTTAAAATAAATGATTTAGATAAAATACAATTTGCCTTTATGAAAGTTTTAAGAGGAATGTATCATGAGAGAGTGGCTTACCCCAGCGAAAAAAACTCGGATAACACCATCAAAGAAAAAAACAATACTGAAAATTCAGATAAATCTAAAGAGGAAAATTAAAAATGAATATACTTTTTGACAATAATACCGATTATGAATTTAACACTGAAAAAATAAACCTGTTTCATAATGTTGTAAAAGAAACGCTGAAATACGAAAATTTTACGGATAACACCGAAATCAGCATAACCATAGTAACAAACGACGAAATAAAAAAAATAAATTCAAAATTCCGTAATATAGACCGTCCCACAGACGTATTGTCTTTTCCGATGATAGATTTCGCAAATGGCGAAATCCCTGATTTTTCTGAAATAATAATTCTGGGTGATATAATAATAAATATCGATAAAGCGCTTTTACAAGCGGATGAATACGGACATTCCCTTGAGCGTGAGCTTGGTTTTTTAACCGCGCACAGTATGCTGCATTTGTTAGGATATGACCATATGGAGGCTGAAGATGAAAAAATTATGTTTAAAAAACAAAAGGAAATATTAAATAATGTAGGTTTAAAAAGATAATATTAACCGAGGTGATAAAATGTCTGAAGCGAAAGATAAAGAAGAAAATATTGTACTAATAGAAAAAGCTAAAGAGGCTAAAAAGAACTCATATTCACCATACTCAAAATTTAAAGTTGGAGCCGCGCTTATGACAATAGAAAACAAAATTTATACAGGCTGTAATATAGAAAACTCATCATACGGCGCTACTGTCTGCGCTGAAAGAACAGCTGTTTTTAAAGCTGTTTCCGAAGGCGTGAGAAATTTTAAGAAAATAGCGATTGCCTCCGATTTAAACGATATTACATATCCATGCGGGATATGCCTTCAGGTACTTTCAGAATTTATGCCTGACGGAAAGATAATTTTAGAAGATAAAGATAAAAATATATTTGTATACAAAATATCGGAACTTCTGCCCTACGCTTTTTGTTTATAATAATTTTACAGCGAACCAATAAGAAAATTAACAGACAAGTTCTAAAAATCTAGAGAGTATCTGAAAACTAAAATTCGCGAAAAATTATAAAAAATAAAACGAAACAAAAAGGCTTTTCTGTTTAATTGAACCGTTTTCGTTTATTTTTTAATAATTTTTTGGATATTTCTCGTATATAACTGATAGCTTATGATAGTTTTAAGATACGCCCCTAATATATTAAAGACTTCTTTCTCTGGTTTGCGTTAAAAACTTTACAAACTGCTATAGTATCAGTAAAAACGGTGGTGAAAAATTCATGTACACATGGGAAGAACTTGAGGAAAAATGTTTAAATTGTCATAAATGCCGTCTTTGTGAAACAAGAAATAACGTTGTAATCGGAGTCGGAAACAAAAACAGCGATATATTATTCATAGGAGAGGGACCAGGTGAGCAAGAGGATTTGAAAGGAGAACCTTTTGTCGGTCCCGCAGGAAAACTTCTTGACAAAATGCTCGGCGCTATAGAATTAGACCGTTCAAAAATTTATATAGCTAATATAGTCAAATGCCGTCCGCCCTATAACAGAGATCCCGCGAAAGATGAGCAAGCCGCTTGTATAAATTTTTTAAGACACCAATTTTTATTAATACGTCCTAAAATAATAGTTTGTTTGGGCCGTATAGCGGCTCAGGCTATAATATCGCCTGACTTTAGAATAACAAAAAGCAGAGGAATATGGTACAACAGAAAAAATTGTGATATAATGGCTACATATCATCCGTCCGCTTTATTGCGTGACGAAAACAAAAAACGTCCGGCATGGGAAGACTTTAAAGCGATAAGAAAAAAATACGATGAAAAACTTTAAAATCGCGAGCGGTAATAAAAATTTTACATAAAACTTTAAAATATCCATAAAAGTGAGGATAACATATGAATAATAATAAAAACAAAAAATTTCGTTCAGGCTTCGTTTCTTTAATAGGACGTCCTAACGTTGGAAAATCAACTTTAATGAATTGCCTTATAGGTGAAAAAATAGCTATAACATCAAATAAACCGCAAACCACAAGAAATAAAATCCGCTCTATATTAACAACCGATAATTTTCAGGTTATTTTTATAGATACGCCCGGAATTCATACTCCTAAATCCAAACTCGGCAGTTTTATGGTAAAGAGCGCAGAAACTTCATTAAATGAAATTGATATAATTCTTTATTTAATAGAACCTTTTGAAAAAATAAAAGACTCGGATTTAAAGATTATTGAAAAACTTCAAAAAGTAAAATCAAATATATTTTTAATAATAAATAAAATTGACACAGTCCCAAAAGAAGATATTTTGAAAGTAATAGATTCTTATCGCTCAAAATATAATTTTAATGAAATAATACCTATTTCCGCCATAAAAAATATAAACACGGAAGAACTTTTAAAAAATATTGAGAAATATCTTCCTGAAGGCCCCCGTTATTTTCCGAAAGATATGATAACAGACCAGCCGGAGAGACAAATTGTATCTGAAATAATAAGGGAAAAAGCCCTTTTTCTTTTACAAGAGGAAATACCTCATGGTATAGCCGTTGAAATAACAGGAATGAAAAACCGCAAAGATAAAGAAATCGTGGATGTTGACGCCACAATTTACTGCGAGCGTGACTCCCATAAAGGTATAATAATCGGTAAACAAGGCTCTATGTTAAAACGAATCGGATCAAAAGCTCGTTATGATATAGAAAGACTTTTAGGAAGCCCCATAAATTTACAGATATGGGTAAAAGTAAAGAAAGACTGGCGGGACAGTGACTTTCTTTTAAAAAATTTTGGATACGATTTAAAAAAATTATAATACAAATTTCTAAAAAAAAATACCTGTTTTTTAGTTTTAAAAAACAAAAAAACTCTCCCGATAAGCCATTGAACAACAAATTGTTATTTGTCAAGTGGTTTAATTCTACATTCTTTGCCAAATTTTGAACTGTATATAAAACTTTTCAAAGGAAATTATAAATATATAAGGAAGCGATGATTGCGATTATCTGAAAATTAAAATATAAACTAAAAAATTATAAAAAACAAAAAAGTTTAAAACCGTTTTATTTTTATAATTTTTAAATATTTTATTTGTTATGTCGTGGAATCTCATGTTACTAAAAATCATCGTTTTCGTAAAAATTCGGGAGGGTAACAAAATGACGGATTTATTTTGGAATATATTTGAAAAAAGCGGAAACTTAGATGCGTTTATGGCATATAAAGAGTTTTCGAAAGTTAAAAGTGAAAACGACGCTACTTTGTCTGATATAAATAATAATATAAAATCAAATGATAAAAGTATCATAATGAGGTAAAAAATGGGAAACTTATTAACTGTGAGAGGAATTGTCTTAAAGGAAACGCCTGTTGGCGAAGCGGATAAATTTATCACAATTCTCGGAAAAAATCACGGCAAAATATCGATTTCCGTAAAAGGAGCTAAAAGAGTAAGAAACGGACTTACGGCAGGAACAGCCCTGTTTTCTTACTCTGACTTTTACATAACTGAGGTCAGGAAAAAAATGTACTTAAATCAAGCGGAACCTATAGAAACATTTTATAATTTAAGAACGGACTTATCTGCTCTCGCCTACGGCTCATACTTTCTTGAAACGGTGGATAAACTTCTTTTTGAAAATATGCCGTCAAACAACATTCTTATTCTTCTCTTAAAAACTCTGACAGCCCTTTCAAAAAATATTATTCCAAATAAGCTAATCTCATCAATATTTGAGCTTAAAATCTTAGAATTTAACGGTTATCGGCCTGAAATGGGTTATTGTATAAACTGCAAAGCCAAAGCCAAATCAAACTTTTTTATAACCTCTGAGGGAACAATATGTAAAAATTGCCTTGATAAAAACGATTTTTACATAAACTTAGATGAAATACTGCTTTACACAATAAATTATATTCTTTCCTCTGACATAAATAAACTGTTCACATTTAAAGTACCGTTAAAAACATTAAACACTCTGTCATATTTTTCCCGACACCTTGTAAACAGCCATTTTAATTTAAACT
The DNA here is from genome assembly GCA_910579745.1 of uncultured Clostridia bacterium. Classification (GTDB taxonomy): domain Bacteria; phylum Bacillota; class Clostridia; order Lachnospirales; family CAG-274; genus MGBC114079. The sequence goes on from CAJTVH010000011.1 coordinate 28,200, forward strand.
TAAAATCCATACGATTTATAAAGGAAATAGAGGAACTTCATTAAAGTCTGCCTTAAAACAAAAATATTTCCTCTTGGTTAAAAACTTATGAGGTTTTAACAATAACATCCCCTAAAAAAGACTTATTAGTTCTGAAAATTTAAATATTGTATAGTCCGGCTCAGAAACCTCTCCAAAACCATAGCGAGCGAAAACAAAAGGAATCCCTGCGAATTTGGCGGACTCAAAATCTCCTCGTGTATCACCGACATAAACGGGAGATTTAAGATTGTTTCTCTTAATAATAATTTTAATATTCTCTCCTTTTGTAAGTCCTGTCCTTCCCGGATGCTCAAAATCCTTAAAATATCTTTCAAAATTATTGGCTTTCATAAAAGCTGGTATATATCCGTTCTCACAGTTGCTAACAATAAAAAGCTTATATTTTTTATAAAGCTCATTTAAAGTTTCACTTACTCCTTCATATAACTGTCCGCCCTCTTTCTCAAGTAAAGGACATTGCCTCTCACAGCATTTTTCCATAATTTCGTCACGAACTTTTAAAGGTGTGTCAGGGAAAAAAATTTCTCCGATTTCATCTAATGCTTTCCCCATAACACCCTCAAGGTCGCTCACGGTTATTTCTTTTTTTATTTCCGGGTATTCTTTTATAACCGAATTCCATACTTTACAAATTGAGACAGTAGCGTTCCACAAGGTTCCGTCAAGGTCAAAAATCAAACTGTCAGGCTTTTCTTCCATAGTAAAAATGCTCCTTTCGATTTTTTAAATTTAATTCGCTGATAATTGTCGTAAATTAATTAGGGCGTATCTGAAAACTATTATAAGCTATCAGTTATATACGAGAAATATCCTTAAAAAATAAACGAAAACAGTTCAATTAAACATAAAAGCCTTTCTGTTTCGTTTTATTTTTTATAATTTTTCGTGCGTATTTTAGTTTTCAGATACGCTCTAGTTGAGTATATAATATTAACCCCGTTCAATAATGTCAAAACATAGACCAAATAAAACTTCTGTTCCCTGATGTTCACCTTCTTTAAACACCTTACTATATTTTTTAAATTTTATATCCTATAACTAAAATACCTTGTCAATACAGACCTTATAAACCTACTCAAAACAGCCTCCTCCTATAAATTCCCTTATAATAGAGTTTTGGGGAATATACTTATCGTTAATACTAAGAAAACTATTCATAAATTTAATAAGTCTTTTTGCCTCTCTGTAAGCGAGCTGAGACTTGTCAATTTTAAACAAAAGCGGCTCAACAAAAGGTTTAAGAACGGCAAGCTCATAAACTAAAGCCGAATTAAACATAATGTCGGCTTCCTCTTGAAAAGGAAAAATATATTTTCTCTCTCCTCTTAAAACAGACGGCCACATGTCTATAGTGCTTACGGCGTCAAAACCTCTAAACTGACTGTCTCTAACCATTCTCCTTATAAGACGTGTATCGGTAGTGGTAATTCTGTTATGCGGATTAATATTAATCTGTGTTAAAGCGCTTATATAAATTTTAAATTTACATTCTTTAGGAACTTCTTTCGTAAGTTTTTCGTTAAGACCATGAATACCCTCAATAACAAGAACATCGTCAGAGTCTAACTTTATAAAATTACCCTTGTATTCTCTGCATCCTTTAAAAAAATTATACTCTGGAATTTGAACGGTTTCCCCTTTTAGCAAAAGATTTATATCCTCGTTTATTTGCTTAACGTCTATAGATTCAAGACATTCATAATCAGGTTTTCCAAACTCGTCAACAGGAGTACCGCCCCTATCAAAATAATAGTTATCCAAAGAAATAATATGCGGTTTAATACCGTTTACCCTCAGCTGAATACATAGCCTATTAGCAAAAGTCGTTTTACCGGAAGACGACGGGCCGGCGATAAGAATTACTCTTTTTCTTCCACCCGTAATCATATCTGAAATCTGAGCGAGCTTTTTTTCGTGAAAAGCTTCCGATAAACAAATAATATCTCTTATTTTACCGTCGCAAATCATATTATTCAAATATTTCACTGACCCAACGTTTAAAACCTTAGCCCAATTAAGACTTTCCTCAAAAATTTTCATAAGCTTCTCATAATACAGCACTTCGTTTAATTTTCCATTCTTTAAAGGAAATCTTATAACAAAGGCGTTGTCATTTTTATATACAAGCCCAAAAGTTTTCAAAACACCTGTTGAAATCACCATATCCCCATACATATAATCATAAAAATCTTTCATTTTATGCATTGTGATATTTGTGGAATGAGTATATTTAAGCTCATCCGACATATCCGTGTCAGTACAGTTTCGATAAAGGCTGAGTCCGTCGGAAACCGTTACCGAAACTCTCTCAATAGGAATATTCTCCTTAACAAGCTCTTTCATATATTCCTCTACTTTTTTAATAGTCTCATCATCAATAAAGCCCCCGTCAACCGTACAATAATAATTCTGATTAACAGAATGTTTTATATTTACTTTAATACTGTCGCCTAAAACTTTTTTAAAGGAATAAATCATCAAATACACAATCCCTCTTTGATAAGCGTAATATCCATACGAATTGTTAATGTCAAGAAATTCTATACCGCAGTCTTTTATTATTTTACTTCTAAGCTCCATAATTTCATTATCAACAGCAGCCAAAAGAGGCTGCTCGGAAAACATATCCTTATATTTTTCGGCAAGCTCCTCAAGAGAAGTTCCCTTTTCAATCTTAACGCTTTGATTAATATTTAAAATGTTTACATTAATAATACTCATAATAATCAGCTCCCTAAATAATATTTAAAGTCTGTCCGTTAACCTTTGACTCAACACATATAAAATCAAGATTGTTTTCTTTAGCCCGTTTATTGAGATAGTCACATAAAAAAGGAATAACAAGAACTTCCCCGCCGTAATGAGTTATATCAACCGTACATAAATCAATATTATTGGCGAACTGGGCTTCATGGTATCGCAAATCTCCCGTGATATAAGCGTCACAGCCGTTTTCCTTAGCTGAAACCATATAGTCGCTTCCTGCGGTCTGTCCCGTGCATAGCCCAATTTTCTTTATAATCTTTTCCCTGTTTCCTGTCACAATTAAATTTTTAAGACCTATTTTTTGTTTAAGCGACATAGCAAACTCAATAAAGCTCATTTCCTGTTTAAGTTCACCGGTTCTTCCAAGACCGTTCACACCGTCGCTGGATTTCATAAGAGGTTTTATGTTTTGAAGTTCTAAAATTTCGGCTAAAACACCGTTTGTTCCTCTCTCGGCAATATCAAGATTAGTATGCGCCGAATAGACAGCTATATTGTTTTTAATAAGCTTTATAGCTCTTTTTCCAACAATATCGCTGGAATTAATGTTCTTAACGCTTCCGAAAATAAAAGGATGATGAGTAATAATCATATCAGCTTTTATATTAATAGCCTCGTCAATAACGTCATCATTAATATCAAGAGCCGTCACAGCCTTTTTTACAGGCATATCAAACTCGCCTACCATAAGACCAACATTATCCCACTCCTCCGCGAGTTCGCTCGGAGCTAATTCTTCCATAAACTCAATAATATTTTTACATTTTACCATATTATATCACCTTTATGCCAAATATTAATTTAATGAAAACGCCAATTCAACATATCCTTTATTATTCTTAACTATATTGTATTTATTTTATTTTTATACGAATACACACCTGTTTTTACCTCAATTACATTTATTATTCCTAGCTAATTTTCTGTCACTACGTCTTTATTGTAATAAATCCCGCTTAATACACATTTCTAACCTGCTATAGCGAAACACTAAAAGAATTAATAAACAAACTTTAATAAAAACGATATATTAAGTAATTCTTTTAAGGCGTATCTGAAAACTATCATAAGCTATCAGTTATATACGCGAAATATCCAAAAAATTATTAAAAAATAAACAAAACAGTTCAATTAAACAGAAAAGCCTTTCTGTTTCGTTTTATTTTTTATAAATTTTCGCGCGTATTTTAGTTTTTAGATACGCTTCGGTGTTTCGCGTTAAAAATTTCTCTAATTATTATAATCCGCCTTAATTCAATCCCAAAAATTTTTCCTTTTCCAAAAAATATATTCAAATCCGCTTTTCTTTATTCTTTATGTAAAACATTCCGCCCTTGAATATATAACTCCCTTTTTAATTTAAGCTCCTCATATCTTTTTATAAAAGCCTCGTCCCGTTTTCCCTTAGAAATCTTTTCTTCCATACTTTTTAAAATATTTATTATTTTTAAAGTCTCAAAATGTATTTGACTTTTTAAAAGCTCATCCCCTCTCTCAAGGAGAATTTTTCCAAATATATAATCTTTTTCATTATACGCAAAATCTCTTCCCTTCTCACACACAATTACATTATAATATTTTCCCGTCTCAAAAATCATTTTCTCATCAATAATTTTTAAGTCAAGATTATGCACCGCTCTTCTTACTTTATCAATATTCCTTTGGGGCTGTAAAATTATTCTTTCCGCACGGCTGATAATTTCTTTGTCATTATTTAAAATATCAATAGTAAGCATACCGCCCATACCGGCAATAATAATCTGGTCAGGACATTCATCTTTTTTTATTACGGAAAGTCCGTCGCCTACTCTCGTTTCAATAAAATCACTATAATGATATGAACGTATATTTTTCTCAGCTTTAAAAACAGAGCCCTCACTTATATCGCAGGCAACAGCCTTTTTGGCTATTTTATTTTTAACAAGAAAAATAGGTATATAAGCATGGTCCGTACCAACATCAACAAGAAATTCGCATTTTACGGCACATTCAGTAATTGTTTTAAGTCTTTGGGATATAATCACGGTTTCCTCCAAAATAAATACACAAAAAGGCTGTGTAAAAAGACAGCCTTTTTTGTCATTCTAAATAATCTTTAAGTTTTTTGCTTCTGCTTGGATGTCTTAATTTTCTGAGTGCTTTCGCCTCAATTTGTCTTATCCTCTCTCTTGTAACCTGAAATTCTTTTCCAACCTCTTCAAGAGTTCTCGCTCTTCCATCGTCAAGACCAAATCTTAATCGTAAAACTTTTTCTTCTCTCTCTGTTAAAGTGTCAAGAACATTAATAAGCTGCTCTTTAAGAAGTGTATAAGCGGCGGCCTCCGCCGGAGCGGGAATATCCTCATCTGGAATAAAATCACCCAAGTGGCTGTCCTCTTCCTCGCCTATAGGAGTTTCAAGAGAAACAGGTTCCTGAGCTATTTTTCTGATTTCCCTTACTTTATCGACAGGCATCTGCATTTCTTTGGCAAGCTCCTCGTCAGTCGGCTCTCTTCCATATTCCTGTAAAAGCTGTCTTGAAACCCTGATAAGCTTGTTAATAGTCTCAACCATATGCACAGGTATTCTAATAGTACGCGCCTGGTCGGCAATGGCTCTCGTAATAGCCTGCCTTATCCACCAAGTGGCGTAAGTGCTGAATTTATAGCCTTTTCTGTAATCAAATTTCTCAACAGCCTTAATAAGACCCAAATTTCCCTCTTGAATCAGGTCGAGAAAAAGCATTCCTCTGCCAACATACCTTTTAGCGATACTTACAACAAGACGAAGATTCGCCTCAGCGAGACGCTTTTTCGCGTACTCATCACCCTCTTCCATACGCTTGGCGAGTTCAGTTTCCTCGTCGGCGCTTAAAAGAGAAACTTTTCCTATTTCTTTTAAATACATACGTACATGGTCGTCAATATTAATACTTCCGTCATTAATAGATAAGTCTAAATCTTTGTCAGAGTCGCCCTCAAGCTCGACAACCCCCATAACGTCAATACCCTGGCTCTCAAGATACTCATAAATTTTGTCAATCTGTTCAGAATCAAGCTCAATGTCAGACAAGAAATCCATTATTTCTTTATATTCAAGAACGCCTTTTTTCTTTTTACCAAGGGCCAAAAGCTCTTTCAAGCGGATGGCAAATACGTTTTCATCGATGGATTTCAAAATAATCCTCCCTTTCTTTTGTTCTTATTCTAACCATCTAAAAGTCTAATATTCAAATTATCAATACTTTTCTTTTCCGTTATAAATTTTTGAAGAGTCTCAATATCCTGCGAAGAAGGCATTAACACGTTATTAAGATAAAAAATCTTAATCGCTTTAACTTCGTCGTTTACCGCTTTTTCCAAAACCTTTATGTCGTCAAATTCTTTCTGCGTAATAAAAATATTTGAAACGACCCGCTGTTCTTCCACAGAATCAAAATAATTAACAATTTCAGCTGAATAAAGGCTTTGTCCTTTTTTATAAAAATCATCAATTATCTCAACAAGTTTTATATAGGTTGGATTAATAAATTCCTCGGGAGATAAAACCTCTCTTATTTTTCTGTAAGCGTTTTGATTAGACGCCATAATTTTAATAAGATTTTGTTTTCCATCGTCAACTCCTCGAATACTTGTGTTAGTTTTAGACTTGTTATATTTTTTATGTGAATCCTTTATAACAATATTTCTGGAGGCTCTTGAAATTTGGCTTAAAATAGCTTCTTTTGAGATTCCTGTAAGCCTTGCCGTCTCACTGGCATAGGCGTCTCTTTCTATATCGTTGTCAAACTCCGCCAAAATTTCCGAAACTCTGTTTGTGAACATAATTCTTTCTTCCGTAGAATCAAAATTATACTTTTTTCTCTCACACTCAATTTGAAATAAAGTATATCCCTTAGCTTGAGAAAGCAGCTCCGAAAAAGCAGCTTTGCCAAACTTTTTAATAAACTCGTCTGGGTCTTTAGCGTCCATGACTCGCGCCACCTTGACTCTTATACCGCTTTCCCTCAAAACAGGTCCCGCTTTAAGAGCGGCTTTCGTACCCGCCTCATCGCTGTCAAAAAGTAAAATCACGCTTCCAGCGTATTTTCTCAAAGCTCTGGCGTGCTCATTGTTAAAAGCCGTTCCCAAAGCCGCCACAACATTGTGAAAACCGGCTTGATAAAGACTTATAACATCCATATATCCCTCAACAAGAATAAATTCTTTTACATCTGACTTTCTGGCAAAATTAATGCTGTATAAATTTTGGCTTTTCTTAAAAATAGGAGTATCCGGCGAGTTTAAATATTTAGGTTCGCCCTCTCCAATAATCCTGCCGCCAAAAGCGATAATTCTGCCCTGAACATCAATAATTGGAAACATAAGTCTATTAAAAAACTTATCATAACACCCGCCGTTCTTATTAAAAAAAACAAGACCGCTTTTAACGAGTATTTCCTCATCATAGCCTTCTTTTATAAGATAATCCGATAAACAATTTCTATTGTACGGAGCGTATCCAAGACCGTATTTTTTTCTCGCGCTTGATAAAATCTTTCTGTCGTCTAAATATTTAACAGCCTTTTCTCCCTCCGGTTCGTTCAATTTTGAATAAAAAAACCTCGCGGCTTTCTTGTGTATCTCATAAATAGTATTTCTGATTTCGGCATTTTTCGCCGATACTCCCCCATCTCCCTTTTCGGGCAAAACATAATTGATTCTATCCGCTAAAAATTTAACAGCGTCAACAAAATCATAATTTTCAATTTGCATGATAAAACCATATACGTTACCGCTGGCGTTACATCCAAAACAATGATAAAGCTGTTCATCAGAACTCACCGAAAAAGACGGGGTTCGTTCCTTATGAAAAGGACAAAGCCCAAAATACCGTCCGCCTTTTTGCTGTAGAGAAACATAAGAGCTGATAACCTCGACTATATCATTTCCGTTTCTTACATCCTCAATAATATTATCTGGATAATACATTAAACAAATCAACTCCATAAGACGTCTGACTTTACCGTAACCCCTTTGAGTTAAAACTAACTTTTTTATACAATACGCCTGCGTAATCGCCTATAATCTCACTTAAAAATAAATAATTTATCACTTATCTCACGTCAGTTAAATTATCTATGATTCTCTTATAATTAAAATATTCGACACAAAATCAATATTTCCTTTAATAACTCTTACAAAAATTTAATTTTTTATCAAAGTAAACATGTATAATATACTTTGAAAAATACACCTTTCCATAAAATTATAAAACCGCTTTTATAATTTTCGATTAAAACCATATATAAAAACCATTCCTAACTTTAAAAAATATATACAGCTTTATTTTTTTTTAGAGCACATCTGAAAACTAAAATACGAGCGAAAAATTATAAAAAATAAAACGAAACAGAAAGGCTTTTCTGTTTAATTGAACCGTTTTCGTTTATTTTTTAATAATTTTTTGGATATTTCTCGTATATAACTAATAGCTTATGATAGTTTTCAGATGCGCCCTAGGTTATTTTCTAAAAAACTAAAATATATATAAAATCATAAAAAATAGATAAGCTTCTATTTTTTTATTTTTCATGATTTTTCGCGTACATTTTAGTTTTCAACCACGCGGCGGTAAATCACTATAAACTTTCATCGCGAATCTATCCGTCATACCGGCGATATAATCGCATATAATAAGTTCCCTATACGTATCATCCTTATAATGCCCTCTAAATTCCAAAGGGATCTTATAAAAATGATTTTTATAATAGTAATATAGTTTTTTAAGGATCCCTGAAACCCTATCATTTTCTCTTTTCAATTCTTCCCCCATATAAACATAATCAAACATAAATTTTCTTAATTTGTATAATAATTCTTTAACTTTTTTATCCATAACAATATCATTTTTGCCCGCGCTGTTTTCTATAATGTTTCTTATAAGGAAATTTATTCTTTTTTTTGTATTTTGACCAAGTACCGATACGCTTTCTTCCGGTAGATCAAAAACAGTTAAAAGCCCCGCCCTTAAAGCATCGTCAATATCATGATTTATATAAGCTATTTTATCCGAAATCTGTACAATTTTTCCCTCAAGAGTACTTGGGGAACAGCTTCCCCTGTGATTAAGAATCCCGTCTATAACCTCATAAGAAAGATTAAGTCCCTTTCCCTCTTTTTCAATAACCTCAACAACTCTTACGCTTTGCTCATTATGGCAAAAACCCCTTTCAGAAACAGCGTCAAGGTCTCTTTCCCCCAAATGCCCGAAAGGTGTGTGTCCTAAATCATGTCCTAAAGCGATAGCCTCTGTTAAATCCTCGTTAAGATTTAAAGCGACAGCGAGAGTTCTGGCGATTTGCGAAACCTCAAGAGTATGAGTAAGCCTTGTACGATAATGGTCTCCGTCGGGAAAAATGAAAGCCTGAGTTTTATGCATAAGCCTGCGAAAAGCCTTACTATGAATAATTCTGTCCCTGTCTCTCTGAAAACAAGTTCTTATATCCTCCGGTTTTTCATAAACTTTTCGCCCTTTTGAAAAAGCGCTTTTTGTGGCAAATGGGCTAAGTCTCTCATTCTCAAACTTTTCCGCGCGCTGGCGTATTTCCATAAAAATCAATCCTTATAATATAATTTCAACATAAATCAAAAAAATGTTCAAAATCCTATAAATTATTGCTGCTGAAAACATCGGCAACCTCACTTATGGAAATATACGCTTCTTTATCAATAGTATGTACAATATCTTTCATTTTTCCGATTTGAAAACGGTTTACAATAAAATAAATTAATGTTTTCTCCTGCTTGGAATAGCCTCCCTCGGCTTTCATTGTTGTCATTCCGCTTTTAAACTCCTCAGAGAGAGCCTCGCATACTTCATCAGATCTTGTTGTAATAATCATCGCCGCTTTCGCTCTGTCAACACCTTCAACAATATAGTCCACTGTTTTAAGAGCGGCGAAATAAGTCACTATTGAATAAAGAGGCAATATCCAGCTTTCTATAACAACCCCGCATATAATATAAAGCATAAGATTGTATATCATAACAAAAGTACCGACGGATATACCAATATTTTTAGCGAAAATCACAGCCATAACCTCAATACCGTCCATCGCCCCGCCAAATCTTATGGCGAGTCCGCTGCCGATTCCTGATATAACGCCCCCGAATAAAGCGCACAGCAGAAGGTCATCTCCCGCTAAAGGCGAGGCGACAGTGGTGTCCACAGGCAAAACGTCCGTAATAAGCCACGAGCATATTGAATATATAATAACACTGTAAATAGCGTAAAAAGTAAATAACTTTCCCTGTTTTCTCAATCCGTATAAAAATAAAGGAATGTTGAGAACCAAAAGAAACACGGATAACGACATATATTCAGGCGTAACCTGCGAGCAAAGCATCGACGTGCCTGAAATTCCGCTGTCGTATAGTTTAACAGGGGCTAAAAATATATTAACGCCGATAGCGTTTATTATTCCGGCGATAGTAAGCATTATAACGTTGCTTATTTTTATCTTTCTGTGTAAATTAAACAATATTTGACCTCCTCTTTTGTTTTAAATCTGTTTGGCGCAAAAAGCGAAACTTCCCTCTTCCGTATTAAATAATATTCTGAAATCAAAATAACTCGCGACAAATTTATCTTTAAAATACTCAGCGTCCAGCAAAGTGCTTCGTTCAATAACATACTGTTCATTTTTACTATTTTTAAGCCGCAAGTATTTGCCGACACTGTCTATAATATGATTTGAAATCTGCGTTGCCGCCGATAGAATTGATTTATCAATTATATCAAATTTCACATCTATGATTTTACCTACAGTTTTTAAAATTAACTTCTCCTCAATAACCATAAGAATCTTTATTCTTTTACCTTTTTTATTTTTATAAGTTACTCGATAATAAACTGACTTTCCAAAATATTCCCCATTATAATGTCTGTTGGCGGTTTTGATTTCTAAATTAAAAAGTTCTTTTATGACAAGAGAAACGGCCTTATCAAGATTGTCGATTATAATCTCCATTTCCTCATCAGTGGCTTTTCCTTTGGCCATAACCAAATTGTTGACTGACGTATTAATGTCTGTGTCTTTTTTTCTATCTATTTTTCCCGTAATCTCGCGGTCCTCAAGCATAGTGTGCCCTGTGAGCCAGCCTAAACATACACCGATAAAATGATTAACCGCTTCTTCCGAATATGACGTTTCCTCAAGTTCTTTTTCAATCTCCGGAATTATATCGGTCGCCATTTTGTCGTGCCGAAATTTATGTTCCTCATATCCTTTATACTTAATTGACCGCATATAGGCCTCTTCTTCCACAAAATGTGTCATTACATAATTATTTAAATATTTCACGGCCTCATAGCAAAAATGTTGCACATTCTGTTTATTATCAACAATTTCATATAGCTTGCGCACAATAGAAAATAAACGTCGGTGAGCACTGTCAATTTTTTTTACACCAATATCATATCGTTCGTCCCATACTATGTTATTTATCATATTATCCATATTATCAACCATTTTTTATCCTCCTTAATAATAAATAATTACATACGTCCGATAATTAAAAAAACATAGGACTTTATTATATATTCGTTAAATTTAAACCTTAAAGCTTGTATAATTCTTCCCTCAAGTATTTTTTTAACAATTTATAACAAATTAGCGATAAACTTAACTATAATAATTTGTAATGAGGTATTATATCATCATATCCGCCGTCTTTCCTTAAAAAACCATTCGGAATAATCCCAAGTTTAGTAAAACCAAGATTTTCATATAAGTGAAGCGCGGGTAAATTACTCACCGCCACAGCGTTAAACTGCAATATTGTAAATCCTATTTCCCTCGCTTTCCCCATACAATGCAAAACAAGTTGTTTTCCTATATGCCGCCCTCTCGCCTCGGCCTTCACGGCATAACTGGCGTTGCATATATGGCCGCATCTTCCCACATTGTTGGGATGAAGAATATATAATCCCACAATCTCATCATTTTCCGAATTATAAGCCACACCCGTAAAAGACTGTTCCTTAAAAAACAAATCTCCCGAAACCTCGTCAAGAATCTCAAGTTGCGGAAAAGCTCTTCCCTCCTCAATAATTAAATTCCATATTCCAATAGCGTCCATAACGTCATCGGATTCATATTTTCTTATTTCTATACTCATTTTTAACCTCCGATAATTCCGTTTAAACATCTCCTTATATAAAATAATTTATATTAAAAAAATAGAGCGTATCTAAAACCCTGCATTTATTGCCAAAATTATATGAAACTCCGATTATTTAACAAAGTTTATACAGCTTTATAAAACTAAAATATCAAAAAAGGTCGCAAAAAATAAGATTAAAACTGTTTAATTTTATTCCTTATTATTTTTTTCTCGTATTTTAGTTTTAAGACACGCTCTCATTATTATTTTATGCCAAACACTATTTAAGAGATATATAAAAGTTTATTTTCTTAAATTTTTATATACATAAATAAACAATATTAAACTAAATTGCCGTAAAGTCAAAGACTATTCGTATTTTTGTTTCACAAAAATACTCATAACACTAGGCGGCAAGCCGCCTTTGATTTCAGAATAAGCTCATACTCCGCTGAAATCATTAAGTAAGCGCTCAGAGCGAAACTTACTTAAATCGGTTAAATAATATCATTATTATACTCAACCGCTTTCCTCGCTTAAAAGTTTTCTAGCGAGAGGAATAACAATACACCCCACAGAATTTCCAAATGTCATAATAATTATATAAAGCACAGAATTTATATCAAATATCCCAGCGAGATTAAAATAAAACATATTAGCGACACAATGCTCAAAACCGCTTAAAATAAATACTGCTACGGGAAATAAAACCCCAATAATTTTAACGGTTCCCTCTTTAGCGTTATTAAAAATATCCACAGCGATAAACATAAGTATTCCACAGAAAAAAGATAAAATAAAAACACTTAAAACATCGTCGTTAAGTTTTACATCAGCTATAGAATAAACCTTGTCAAGTTTTTCAAATATTCGCGTATGCCTGATTAAAACAGCGGCGAAAAATGTTCCGATAAAATTACCTATCCATGTTAAAATAAGCTCAATAGCGTAAGACGGTTTATTTATAAAAATATATCCTATTTTCCCTGTAAAAAGCTGAAGCCTAAAAAATAATATAGATAAAAGACCTATGCCAAATAAAAAAGCGCCCACAACGGAGTTATCTGATGATAAAAAAACAGTTCCACCTATTCCTATACAAATTCCGGCAATAATTCCATATATAAATTGTCGCGGTCTTCCCATTTTCCGTTTTACACCTCCATATCATTTTTTAAGACAACAGCGACTTTCACACACTCAATTATAACTATCATAGTATAGTCTTCTTTTCTCATAATAAGAGGATTATTGTTTTTTTTCACAATAACGCATTCATTAAGTTTTCCGCCCTCTTTCCAATAAGTTAAAAAGAACATTCCGTCCATATCTTTAACTCTCCAGTTGTATTCCTCAAGGTTTTTCAAGAAATAATCCGTGTCGCAGTCAAAATCGTTTAATAACTTTTTTTTGCTGTATAAATAATCTTTTATAGTTTTTTCCATAATCAACCCTCCAGATACTTTTTAAGATATTTGCCTGTATAAGACTTCTCGCACCTTGAGACATCTTCAGGAGTTCCCGAAAAAACAATTTCTCCCCCCCTGTCTCCGCCCTCCGGTCCAAGGTCTATAATATAATCGGCCGTTTTTATAACGTCTAAATTATGCTCAATAACAATAACGGTATTTCCTCCGTCGGTAAGTTTTTGTAAAATATCTATAAGCTTGTGCACATCATAAGTATGAAGCCCCGTAGTCGGTTCGTCTAAAACATAAATTGTTTTTCCTGTGCTTTTACGGCTTAACTCCGTAGCGAGTTTGACCCTTTGGGCCTCTCCGCCCGATAACGTTGTGGATGGCTGTCCCAGCTTTATATAAGAAAGCCCGACGTCGTATAAAGTTTGAACTTTAGATTTAATCCTTGGAATATTCTCAAAAAATACCAAAGCTTCCTCAATAGTCATATCAAGCACATCTGAAATAGTTTTGCCTTTGTATTTAACCTCAAGAGTTTCCCTGTTATATCTCTTTCCGTGACAAACCTCGCACGGAACATAAATATCGGGAAGGAAATGCATTTCAATTTTTATAATCCCGTCTCCTGAACAGGCCTCACATCTTCCGCCTTTTACATTAAAGCTAAAACGTCCTTTCTGAAATCCCCTCATCTTCGCCTCCGTCGTCTGGCTGAAAATATCTCTTATCATATCAAACAGGCCTGTATAAGTTGCCGGATTTGAACGGGGAGTTCTTCCTATCGGTGACTGATCAATATCGATAATTTTATCAAAATGCTCAATCCCCTTTATAGATTTATGCTTGCCTGGTTTTATTCTCGCTCTGTTAAGCTCTCTCGCTAAAGTTTTATATAATATCTCGTTAATAAGAGAACTTTTTCCCGAACCGGAAACTCCCGTAACACATACAAATAACCCAACAGGAATCTCAACATTAATATTTTTAAGATTATTTTCTGAGGCCCCTTTGATAATAAGCTTTTCTTTAGACGGCTTTCGCCTTTCTTTTGGAATCTCAATCTTCCTTCTCCCGCTCAAATAAGCTCCCGTCAAAGAATTCTCGCTCAAAAGAAGTTTATCCGGTGTTCCCGAGAAAACGACTTCCCCGCCGTTTATTCCGGCGTAAGGTCCAATGTCCACAATATAATCCGCCTCTAACATAGTGTCGGCGTCATGCTCGACAACAACAAGAGTATTTCCAATGTCACGCAAATGCTTTAAACTTCCCAAAAGCTTATCATTATCCCTTTGATGAAGACCGATACTCGGCTCGTCAAGAATATACAACACTCCGACAAGACCCGAGCCAACCTGGGTGGCTAGCCTTATTCTCTGTGCTTCCCCTCCTGAAAGAGAACCAGACATTCTCGATAATGTAAGATATTCAAGACCAACATTAACTAAAAATCCAAGCCTGGCGTTAATTTCCTTTAAAATTTGCTCCGCTATCCGCATCTTCGCTTTTGACAGCTCAAGATTATCAAAAAATACTTTAAGGTCTTTAATTGAGTATTCCGTTATTTCTGAAATATTCTTTTCTCCCACCGTAACGGCAAGAATCTCGTCTTTAAGCCGCCGGCCTTTACAAGCGGGACATTTGACATTTATCATATATTTCTCATATTCCTGTCTCGCCGCTTCCGAGTAAGTCTCTCTGTATCTACGCTCAAGATTTCCCACAATACCGTCAAAAGAATAAGAATAAAATTTTTCCTCACCGCCGCTTATATAGCTTATCTCCATTTTTTCTCCGCCCGTGCCGTACATAATAATATTTTTAATATCATCAGGTAAATCTTTATACGGCGTGTTTAAATCAAATCCGTATTTTGTTGAGAGATTCTTAAAAATACTGTTTCCCATAGTAGAGTCCACGCCTACCGAGTTCCACCCCGAAACGGCTATAGCGCCGTCAAGAATAGACAGCTCATCGTTAGGAACAAGCACGTCAGGGTCAAAAACAGTTTTTGACCCAAGCCCCATACATTCTGGGCACGCCCCAGAGGGATTATTAAAAGAAAACCTTCTAGGCTCAATTTCCTCAATGCTGATTCCACAGTCTGGACAAGCGAAATTTTGGCTGAAAGTAAGCTGTTTTTCACCGTTTACATCAACAATGGCTATACCGCCAGTAAGAGCGAATACAGTCTCAAGAGACTCTGAGAGTCTTTTCTGAATACCATCTCTTACAACAAGTCTGTCAATTACAATTTCAATAGTATGCTTTTTATTCTTCTCAAGCTTTATATCATCGGAAAGCTCATAAATAATTCCATCTATTCTCACACGAACATATCCGCTTTTTCTGGCATCCTCAAGAAGCTTAACATGTTCGCCTTTTCTTCCTCTGACAACCGGAGCGAAAAGCTGTATTTTTGTTTTTTCTGGAAGTTCTAAAATTTGATCGACAATTTGGTCAACCGTTTGCTTTTTTATCTCTTTTCCGCACTTGGGACAATGAGGTATACCCGCTCTGGCGTATAAAAGCCTCAAATAATCATAAATCTCTGTGACCGTACCAACAGTTGAGCGAGGATTATTATTTGTTGTTTTCTGGTCAATGGATATAGCCGGGGACAGCCCCTCTATATTATCCACGTCAGGTTTTTCCATCTGTCCTAAAAATTGCCTCGCGTAAGAAGATAAGGACTCCACATATCTTCTTTGTCCCTCAGCGTAAATTGTGTCAAAAGCAAGACTTGACTTTCCTGAACCGCTGAGCCCTGTAAAAACAACAAGCTTGTTTCTTGGAATCTCAACGTCAATATTTTTAAGATTATTGGCTCTGGCGCCTTTAATAATAATTTTATCTTTTCGCATTTTAACCCTCTTTTATAAAAAATATCAAAATATGCTTTAACCCTGAACCTTTAAATCCTTTTTAAAGTAACCGCGTATTTCCGCCGATATAATAATACACAAATTTTAGACTTATATTTTTATTCGTATACATAACTATACAGTCTGTTGATGTTCCGAACGGTTCATCGCGATAATGAATATTGGATCCTCCGCCTGTTCCAAAAATTAAAGATTCTTTATCATAATTAAAATCATTAATAAATTTTAATTGTAATTTGCTTGATTTAAAAAATTTATACGTTCCCTTTTCCATGCCATTGCTTGATTTCATTTTAGATTTAAGCTGAGGTATTAATATTTCTCGCAAGGATATAATCATTGTTCCTACCTCCAATTCTCAAAACCTCTCAATTATGGCAAAACAATAAAAATATGATTTTTCATATTTATTATCAAAAAAATTAATATCCTTTAATACTTCTCCAGTATTTTTTTAAGCTCAATAACCTCGTCTCGAAGCTCGGCGGCTCTTTCAAACTGTAAATCAGCGGCCGCCTGGCGCATTTCTTTTTGAACGTTTGATATAACTTTCTCAAGCTCTTTTCTATCCATAGACTCTGGGTCTTTATCAAGCCCCATGCCCTTTTTATCCTCAACGGAAACAGTCGCTTTAATAATATCATGAACTTTCTTAATAATGGTTTTCGGAACAATTCCATGTTCTCTATTATAATCTTCCTGAATGTTTCTCCTTCTGTTTGTTTCTGATATAGCCTTTCGCATAGAATCCGTTATAGTGTCGGCGTACATAATAACCCGTCCCTCCGAGTTTCTAGCCGCTCGCCCGACAGTTTGAATAAGGGACGTCTCAGACCGTAAAAATCCCTCTTTGTCAGCGTCTAAAATAATAACGGCTGAAACCTCAGGAATATCAAGACCTTCTCTCAAAAGATTAATTCCCACAAGTACGTCAAAAACATCCATTCTTAAATCTCTTATGATTTCCAGTCGTTCAAGAGTATCAATGTCAGAGTGAAGATATTTAACTCTGATTCCGTTTTCCTTGAGATAGTCAGTTAAATCCTCCGCCATTTTTTTAGTGAGAGTAGTAACAAGAACCTTCTGTTTTTTAGCGGTAACAGTATTAATCTCCCCTATTAAATCGTCAATTTGCCCATTTGTTGGCCTAATATCAATTTCCGGATCAAGAAGTCCCGTAGGTCTGATAATCTGTTCAGCAGTGTTTTGAGAGTGAGAATTTTCGTATTTTGACGGGGTTGCTGAAACAAAGAGAATTTGGTGAATTTTTTCCTCAAACTCTATAAATTTAAGAGGCCTGTTATCAAGAGCCGATGGAAGCCTGAAACCAAACTCAACAAGATTTGTTTTTCTCGACCTGTCCCCCTCGTACATACCGCCGATTTGAGGAATAGTAACGTGAGACTCATCAACAATAATCAAAAAATCATCCGGGAAATAATCAATAAGAGTATGGGGCGTGCTTCCTGCCTCTCTTCCTGATAAGTGTCTTGAATAATTCTCAATTCCTGAGCAAAAGCCCATTTCCGTCATCATCTCAATATCATAATTGGTTCTTTGTAAAATTCTTTGAGCCTCTAAAAGCCTGTCCTCAGCTTTAAGCTCCTCAACTCTCTCATCAAGCTCTTTTTGTATTCTACGTATAGCCGCGGTCATTTTCTCAGTGCTCGTCACATAATGAGACGCCGGATAAACGCATATATGCTCTCTTAAACCTTTTATCTCTCCTGTAAGCACGTCAATTTCAGTAATTCTGTCAACCTCATCCCCAAAAAACTCAATTCTATAAGCGTGTTCCGACGAACCCGCCGGAAAAACCTCCACAACGTCGCCCCTAACCCTAAAAGTACCTCTTGTGAAGTTCATATCATTTCTGTTATATTGAATATCAATAAGCTTTCTTAAAACCTCATCCCTGTCTTTAATCATACCCGGCCTTAAAGATATAACCATCTCATTATAATCAATAGGGTCGCCTAAACCATATATACATGAAACGCTCGCCACAATAATAACGTCTTTTCTCTCAAACAGCGCCGCTGTCGCCGAGTGTCTCAGCTTATCTATCTCATCGTTTATAGATGAGTCTTTTTCTATATAAGTATCTGTTTGAGGCACATACGCCTCAGGCTGATAATAGTCATAGTAGCTCACAAAATACTCAACGGCGTTTTTAGGAAAAAATTCCTTAAACTCATTATAAAGCTGAGCCGCGAGAGTTTTATTATGCGCTATAATCAAAGTTGGTTTATTAAGCTTTTCTATAATATTAGCCATGGTAAAAGTTTTACCGGAACCTGTAACGCCAAGTAAAGTTTGAAATTTTTTGCCATCAATAAAACCTTTTGAAAGATTTTCAATAGCCTGAGGCTGGTCGCCTGTCGGTTTAAATTTAGAAACAACCTCAAATTTATCCACAAATCTCACCCCAAAAATATAATCACATAATATTATTTTTTCTCAATTATCATATTTTATCATATTTATTGATTTTATACAATCATATTAAGTAAAAAATCACAAAACATTTAACAATTAATCACAAATCTAAAAAGAGATATTGCGGAAAATTTTCCATAATACCTCTTTTCAGACTAAAATTATTATAACATTTCTAATTTAAAACTACTCATCATTTAACGCTATTTAACGCTTTATTCAGTATATAAGCGGCATCCGTGGCGGTAATTTCCTCACCGTCCGTAACTTTCATACGTCCAATATACTCTTCCTTAATATCAGCGTCCTCTTTATTAAGAACATATTGTAAGGTAAGAACAGCGTCTCTAACCTCAATCGCGCCATTTCCATCAACATCTCCCAAAGGAATCTGTATCTCACCTGATTTTACCGTAATATTACAGTTGGCTGAAAAGCCTCCTTCTGTAGTTTTAACGGTAATCACAGCATTGCCGTCAGCTTTGGCCGTAACAAGACCTTTTTCGTCTACAGAGGCTATATTGGAAGCACTTGATGTCCAGCTTACGCTTTTGTCTAAAGCGTCTGACGGGGATACAACAGCGTTAAGCTGATAAGTATCTCCTACTTTCATTTCAGCTTCTGTTGGAACAATGGAAACTCCCGTAACATTTCTTTCAGCCGCTACAGAAACATTGTCAAAATAAACGGTGGTTCCGGCAGTTCTTACAAGTCTTATCTGTTTAAGACTCAAAGGATTCTTGGAAATAAGATTTGATGTAACTTCTCCTAAAGGAGTCCCGCTTATATTGTCAGGAGCGTAATTTCCGTCTATATAAGGATAAATTTTTGTAACGGCTGTTTTATTGTTAAAATCAAGATCAACTTGTATACGGTACCATTTATTAGCCTCAAGCTTTCCGACAGCTTTACCCTCATATGGATTTTTGTCATTCGCGCTTGGTGAGTCTGACGTAACAACATAAGTGGTTCCGCCAATGTCTGTCATATGATAGAAAATATTATCATTATTGAATGTAGTTTTTCCATAACCGTTTCCATCATCCTCTGTTTCAGCGGTCTCAAAGAAAATACGGAAAGTTCTTCCGGATGTTGCGTTATCTTGTAGAAAATCCGTAGTAAATGTCACTTTTCCGCTTGTCGCCGGCGTTTTAAATTTTTTAAACACCGCTTTGTCAGGAAGTTTCATTTTAACAGTGCTGTTTCCCTGAACCGTTTCTTTATTAGCCGTGTCTATATTGTGGTTTCCGGCGGCGGGAAGTATCTCTTTATACCATTTTGAGAAATCCTCAGTATCGTTAAAATATTTGTCAGACTCAACTTCCGTATTTTGTCCTGTTCCGTTTACAATAAGGGTAATCTCTCCCGTCTCGGCTGTTCCCTTAATATTGTCTCCGCAACTTGCTATACCTTTAACTTTAATAGCTGTCACTCCGCAGTTAGCGTAATTAATCGTACCGTCAGATTCCACTACGTCTCCTTGCCCGTCTATAACACTCCATGTAATGTTTGAAAGCCTGCTTCCATAAGCGGGAAGTCTATCGCCCTCATTCATCACATAATTGTCTTTAAACTCTGAAGCGTCTTTTTCAGCAATTTCTGTCAAATCCCTGAAACAAATATTATCAACATAAAACTCACATAAGTCGTTAGTTCTGTCTGGTCTAAACTGAAGCTTGTTCGGAATAAATCTTGAGGCGTTAGCGAGCGTATAATCTTTCGCTGGGCCAGCGTTTAAAATTGATTTCTTAATATTTCCCTCATCGTCTAATAAATAATAATCTATTTTAGGCGCTGTTCCATCCGAAACACCTCTCGTATCGACAACCATTTTTAATTTAAGCCATTCATCCGTATCATTAGCGAGAGTTTCTCTGTTTTTACTATTCGTATTAGCGAGAACTTCCGAAGATGTAATCCTCAGCTGACCAAGAGAGTCGCCGCCTCTTAAATAGGCTTCCACATAACCATCGATGGCTCCCGTACACAAATCAAAACTAACCTCAATAACTTTATCTTTCTGCTCTCCGAAATTAAAAGTAAAATCATAAATACCTTTTCCTGGATCAACGGCCGCGTCCGCGTTTGTTTTCTGCGACTGTTTCACCTGGAAAAATTTTCCTTTGTCGGCGTATTCCATTCCATCTATATTGTTAGTTACGCCCCATTTTATTTTATCATTTTGAGTGTAAGCCGTTGTCATTTTAAGATAGTTTGACTCCTTGCCAAGCTCCTCATCCTCAAAATCAACAATACTCTCAGAATTTTCAGATAAAGAACCGACAATAACGTTAAATTCCCTTACTTCAGGTTTATAGCCATCAACTGATAACGTAACCGTCAGTTTAGCGTATTTAACCCCGCTTCCATATTCTCCCACAATAATGGTATTATCCTTTAAAATACTGCTGTCTGAAGATGTCCACTCCGCTTTTACGTCCAAATCAGTATTAAAAGAAGTATCAAGTTTTGTATTTCTTAAAATAATGGTATCTTGAACGGAAATACTGTCAGCAAGCTCTTTGAGTTTCTCCTGCGGAGTAACTTCATCAAATCCATCTGGATTCCAGTTATCGGCTTTCTCGCCGTATTTGGCTTTCAAATGAATAAACGGTGTAAACCTCTCATTATAATCATATTCTGATAGGCTCATTGAATACGCCGGCTCAATTCCTCCTGTTTCACACGCTGAAATCCTGATTTTTTCCGTTGAGCCCGTATCACTTGATTTTGCCGCTATATTGCTCATCTCACATTTATAATATACAACCTGACCATTCTCGTCTGTTATGTCAGACAATAAAGTATCTCCCGTACCTGTTATTTTTGAGTTTAAAATAAGGATACCATAGCTGTCTCCCGCTTCTCTTGTACTCTTGGCGATAAAATCGTCTGATTGAATTGTACATTTATTAAATACCACTCTTGAGTCAGCGGCGGCTGTTCCATTCATAGTACAGTTTTTAAAATAAGCTCTCGCCTTATTATCTACCGCCACAGACGTACTTGTGTTTAAAAACTTACATCCATCAAAAGTTGTTTTATCAGCTGAAACATTACAATTTCCCAAAGATACTCCGCTAGCTGAGAAATTATCAGCCGAAGATGAGATATTAAGACCAGAAATACTTATCTCCCCTGTTTTTCCCTCTAGCGGCATAATACTGAGTTCGCTTTGCTCAACAGTGATATTCTCATCATATGTTCCCGGAGCCACAAAAATTGTTTTTCTTCCTTTTGTCATTTCCGCCTCGTTAGCTTTCATATACGCCACGGCGGACGCGATAGTTTTATAGCTCTCTCCTTCGACCTCACTCACTGAAGGGTCTACGACAACAGAGTTTTTAATTGTCGGTGAAAGTGTCACAACACCTTCAGGGAAAGCGTTAACCGTCAAATCATTAAGATAATACTCAATATTTGTATATCCCAAACCGCAATAATCGCCGTTCATATCAGAAGCTGAGTTTGGATTAAGACCCCTCTCCAATTCCCACTCATCAGGCATACCATCATTATCGCTGTCGATAATCTCTTTTGTAAGATACTGAGGAGGATACTCATAAACAGTACTACACTGAATCTTATTTTTATCTATTGTGGCTTTTACGGTTGAGTTCGCGCTCTCATAAGAACTTGTTCCGCTAAGAGAACCCGTCCCGTTTTTAGCTTCCTCCATAACCTGTTTGTCAATAGGAGTACGTTTATCAGCGCTGATTCCAGTGCCGGCGTAAGCGAGTACTTTCTCATACGCCTCATCAGCCGTGTCTATTTTTCCAGAAGCGAGTACGGATAAGTCCTCTTTCTTTGAATCAGGATTATACTGATTATAAGTCTTTTTTTGGTCCACATAAGTGGTTATAGTGCCGTAATCATAAAGAGGCATACGCTCGTCAACCTTACAGTATCCCTTTTGAAGCTTATTCCCGTTGCTGTCAAGAACGGCGTCATTGTTTAAAGTGGATGAATAATCAATAACATCGTCAGCCCAGTTATTGTTTACATCATTTCGAATGCTTCCGTCTTTATTTAATATTTTGTTTCCCGTTAAATAAAATCTATATTTATGTCTGTCAGAACCGTCTATCGTAAAATATCTGTATCCTCCAGTTGTTGAGTTTCCAGCTTTAAAATAGTTGTTCACATAATTGACGTGGCCATGTGTACCGTAAGCTGTCTGATAGCCCCAGTCATAAATAACATTGTTTACATAATCCATTACATATGTACCAGGAACTTTGCCTCTATAGTTTCTGGATATATTATGAGCGATCATATTATGATGCCACGAGTTTTGCCCTCTTCCAAACATTATACCAAAACCGTGAGCGCCTTTCGGGTGGCCGCCCCATGAGTTTGAGGGACCAATAACGCTCCATTGAACCGTCTGATACATATTATGTGAGTACAGCGCTAACTGTTCGTCAGTCGCCCAGCCTGTTGCGCAGTGGTCAATCATGGATATTGAGCCATGAGAACCGCCCCATCCGTCATAATCGTTTTCTTTGCCACCCGGTCCCGGTCTTGAGCTTAAAAAACGAACAATAATATTGTCACCGCCCATTCCAAGCTTATAGTTTTTAAGAGTAATTCCTCCGCCGCCCGGCGCTGTCTGTCCGGCAATGGTGATATTTCCTTTTACTACCACATCGCTTTTAAGTTCAATGGTTCCTCCAACGTCAAAAACAACAATCCTGTTTGAACCGCTTACAGCGTCACGAAAAGAACCTGGTCCGCTGTCGTTAAGATTGGTAACGTGATAAATCTTTCCTCCCCGTCCTCCTGTGGCGTATTTTCCGCCGCCTTCCGCTCCCGGAAAGGCTGGGATTTTCTCTTCAGCCGCCAAATTAACGTCATTGGAAAATCCTGTCTTTGTTTCAGACGCGGTGTTGTTAATATTTTCCGCGAAAGTTGAAGTTAAACAGCCGCTTACTGAAAGTACAGCCGATAAAATCAACGCAGCAAATTTTTTCATGAAAAAACTCCTTTCTTAAAATATAACTAATACAAAACCTATAAATCAAATAAATTATAAACCAAGAATATTTAAAAACTTCGCTATATCGTTTAAAATTTATAAGTTTATATTAATTAAATTTAATTGATTTTGATTAATTTTTTAATTAATATGTAAATTTAAACGTTGATATTTTATATTATACCTAATTTTAGAATAGAAATCAACATACATATTGTATAAAATACATTAAAATTTTTATTTTTTAATTTTACGCCTCTCATTACTTTTACTTTTTCTCGCCATACATAATCTATTCCTAATTTCATTCATTACATCAAAAATTAATTTTCACATAAAAAAATATTTGCCATTTCACTAAAAAAAGTATATAATTATCTATGAGTGTACATTTAATATTAAATACCCTTTAATCTTTTAAATGGTTTTTAATATAATATTAAACATAAAGCTTTATTTTATAAAAAAGGAGTGATTATATTTGGATTTATCTCAGAATACAACGACGCATATCAAAATAAATGAATTATGCCCAAATATGATTTTGGCGGCAGACGCCGTTACAAGAAACGGAACTGTGATTCTCACAAAAAATACAAGACTTGATAATGTGACTTATAAAAAACTTGAAAAGAACAGCGATATTCATGTTGTTGAGATATGGGAATATTCTATAGATAAAAGAAATAAACCTTTTGTTGACAACGTAGCGAAAGATGAGTCTGCCGAGGAAAAAAAAGAGAATCCTATTTTGGATAAACCCGAATTTAAACGTTTTCAGGAAACATACGATAAAAAAATCGAAGAACTTAAAGGATGTATCGATGGGTTAAAAAATGGTGAAAAAACTAATCAAGATGAGCTTTTCGGCATAATTGACAGCATAATAAGCACCGCTAACTGTTCCAGCGATTTAATACAATACATAAATTATATCAATAAAATGGATGATAATACATACGCTCACAGTATAAACGTAGCCGTTTTATCTCATCTTTGCGCCACATGGATGGGCCTTGATAAAGAGGAGACAGAAAAAGCCGCTATAGCAGGTCTTCTCCATGATATAGGTAAAACCTCTATTGACCTTTCTGAAAAAGAACTTTCCCAAGAAAGCTATTTAGTTGGGGAAAAATTATTTAAATTTAAAAAACATCCGGAAATGGGATATGAAATCTTGCTTTTTCAAGAGCTTGACGATGATATAAAACAAGCCGTTCTCACTCATCATGAAAGAGTAGACGGCTCCGGCTATCCTAAAGGTATAAAAGGCGATGATTTGAATATAACTAGTAAAATAGTCTCTGTATGCAATGAATACGATAATCTCATTTATTTAAAAAAACGCTGTCCTTTTGATATAATAAATGAGTTTGACCATATGTATTTAGGCTTACTTGACACAAAAATCCTTTTACAGTTTACGAAAAATATAGCGTATACATATATAAGCTCGTATGTACAACTTTCAAATAAAGAAACCGCGCAGGTTGTTTTTATAAATCCTAATTTCCCTTCTCTTCCGATAGTATTATCGCCTGACGGAAAACTAATAAACCTTTCTCAGACAAAAGATTTAAAGATTATAAATATGGCATAAAACCAAGCGTATATGATTTTTTATCATTATCGAAATAAATTTTATTTTTTATCTGCTATATAAAAATGAGAGTATTGAATAAACAAATACTCTCATTTTTATATATGAAATAAATCATACAAACTTCTTTGATTTTTTTAAATAAAACATAAAAATATTTTACAAAATATTGTATTAAAACTTAATTTTTATTCCCATACTATTAAATATTTTATATAACTTAGAGGGAGATAATCCAACAACAGTATAAAAATCCCCATCTATTTTTTCTATAATAACAGAGCCTTTTCCTTGAACAGCGTAAGAACCAGCCTTGTCCAAAGGCTCCTCGGATTCTATGTAATTTAAAATTTCACCGTCAGTTAAAGGCAACATATACACATCTGTTTTATCGGAATCCGTTTTTTTGATTATGCCATCATTATTTTTATAAAAGACGCTTATACCTGTGTAAACGCTGTGCTTATCCCCCTGAAGCGTTCTCAGCGTGTTAAAAGCGTCTTTTTTATCATTCGGCTTTCCAAGAATCTCATCATTATAAACAACTATGGTATCCGCTCCGATAACGATAACTTCCTCTTCCTCTTCCGAAATATTATTAAAAACAACCTCCGCCTTTCTCTCCGCCAAAAGCTCAACATATTTCTCAGGTGAGCATTTTTCCGATACCTCTTCATCAATATTGCTTTCGACAACTTTAAACTCAATGCCAATTTGATTTAAAATATCTCGCCTTCTTGGAGAAGATGAGGCCAAAATAAATATAGACATTTTAAAACTCCTTTATATTTTTTTATAAACAATAATAGCGATAATCATACCAATAATACCTGATATAGAGAATTTTAAAGAAAAAGAAAACGAGAAAATAATTATATCAAGATTTAAAACAACCGGCTGGTCTAAACCAAAAGTTTTTCCGTAATTAAGCCACGAACAATACGGAATACTCTCAAAAACCGTCCCTATAAAACCTCCTATAACAAGTCCGGCGGCCATAATAATAATGAATACCCAAATATTTTTATTTACATTCCCCATTAATTAACCCTTTCAATAAAATATTTATAAATATTTTATCGGCATACCCTATACAGGCACACCGATAAAAATATTATTTATATTTCTTCTCAAGACGTTCTTTTATTTTATTGACTCCATCCTCAATAACTTTAAGTCCCTCAAGTTCGTTGTTTATGGCCTCAATACATTTTTTACTGTAGGCGCTTGTTTTCTGAACAGAACTTCCTATGTTGGAAGTAAAGGACTGAACACTCGCCACCATATCCTTAGATTGCTCCGAGAGATTCCTAATCTCTCCCGCGATAATCGTAAAGCTTTTTCCCTGTTCACCAGCTCTCGCCGCCTCAATAGAAGCGTTAAAACTTATCATTTGAGTTTCATCGGCGATAGATGAGACAAGCTTGGCCACATTGTTTATCTCTTTAAGCAATTTTGTAATTTTATCAATTTCAGCGGCAAGTTCCGTTTGACTTCTGTTAAGAGTTTCCGAATCGTCATAAAACTCTTTTAAAATTTCTTTTATTGAGCTGATATTTTCCTCAACAACTTTATTGTCTTCCTCAAGTTTAAAAGTAACGTTCGCCTGCTCACATATCCTTGTAGCGATAAGCCCTAAAAGATTCGCCGCTCCTCTTACTTGTTTATCCGTTAAAATAGGAATTTTCCTAACCGCCTCAATATACTCGTCAGGATTTATTCCAAGCTCTCTGGCGACTCCTCTGAAGTATTCCTCATCAGGCTCGTGAGTAATAACCTGCCCCCCGATAATACTCCCAATGTGCTTTCCTCCCATAATAATCGGCACTCCAAAATCTGTAAGCCCCGCGTGACAAGAATAAACAGCCGGCCTGCCTGTGGAAAGCGCCTCCTCACCGCCTCGTCTGTCACAGTCCTCGCATCTTCTTAAACCTTCTGAACAGCCTCTTGTATATTTCATACAAAAATCATGAAAATTACTCGGCTTTGTTATACCAACACCCGACATGTCAACAGAAATAGAAGCCATACCTGTAGCGTCGGAAAAAGCGTCCTGAACGGCCTGAAGATAATTAATATCAATTACATCGGTTAACTTTAAATTTTCCATAATCAGTTCCTCTTTTCTATGTATTTTGTATAAATCTTAAAAATTCTCATAAATACTGAAATTTAGGTATAATTTATAAAAATAAAATATAGTGATAAAAAACCAGCGTTTAATGACACGTTAATAACCGTTTAAGCTCCTCTTATATAAGTATTTCTCCGCCTCTTTGTCTATACCTATTTTTATATACTAATCTCAACTTAAACAATAAAATTATACTTGAGAAAATCTCTTTTTTCGCTATTTTAATTCTATATTTTTGTCTGAGATTAATATAAGTTCGCTATATATTTGTTATTAATATCATTTTACACTATATGAAACTATTTTTCAACAAAAATATTTTCATATCGCGTTCTTAATCAGAGGACTGCGTAAAATCTCATATTGTTAAGGAAACACTGATTTAAAAAAGTCAGCCATCATTTCAGACTTTTAAATTAATCAGTGTTTCCTTAAATTAATCAGCGTTCACTTTATATAAAAAACCTTATTATTTTCTTGGGTTTTTAATCTGAGCCTGCGCCGCGGCCAATCTCGCGATAGGCACACGATAGGGCGAACATGATACATAGGAAAGACCTGTATCATGACAAAAAGTAATACTTGACGGGTCCCCCCCATGTTCTCCGCATATACCAAGTTTCATATCCGGACGAACGCTTCTGCCTTTCTCCGCAGCCATTTTCACGAGAGTGCCCACTCCGCTTTTATCAAGTCTGGCTGTCGGGTCAACCTCAAATATATGCTTATCAATATAATCATTTAAGATCTTTCCAGCGTCATCTCTTGAAAGACCATAAGTCATTTGAGTAAGGTCATTCGTTCCGAAAGAAAAGAATTCAGCTTCCGTAGCGATTTCATCAGCAAGAAGAGCCGCCCTCGGAATCTCAATCATCGTTCCGACAGAATACTCAATTTTAACTCCCGATTTCTCAATAATCTCATCAGCTGTGGAGACAACAATATTTTTAACATATTTAAGCTCTTTAATTTCACAAACAAGAGGAATCATAATCTCAGCCTTTATATCAAATCCCTTTGACTTTTTAACGCTGATTGCCGCCTCAATAATAGCCCTTGTCTGCATCTTAGCGATTTCAGGATAAGTAACAGCCAGACGGCATCCTCTGTGTCCCATCATAGGATTAATCTCATTAAGATTTTTAGCTTTAATTTTAAGCTCTGAAACAGGTTTTCCGAGAAGTTTGGAAACATCCTCAAATTCCGCCTCAGTTTTTGGCATAAACTCATGTAAAGGCGGGTCAAGAAGACGCACAGTCACAGGTCTGTCCTCCATAACCTCGTAAATTCCCTCAAAATCGCTTTTCTGGAAAGGCAAAAGCTCATCGAGAGCCTTAATTCTCTCTTCCTCCGTGTCACATAAAATCATCGTTCTTATTTTAGCGATTCTGTCTTCCTCAAAGAACATATGCTCCGTACGAACCAAGCCAATGCCCTCCGCTCCAAAATCAAGAGCGACTTTAGCGTCTTTCGGAGTATCGGCGTTCGTGCGTACTTTGAGTTTTCTTATATCATCCGCCCAGCTCATAAACTCGCCGAAATCACCGGATATCTCAGGTGCCACCGTCTTTATATCACCCTCGTAAATATTTCCTGTCGAACCGTCAATAGATATATAGTCTCCTTCTTTGAAAACTTTTCCGCTCAGCTCAAAATATTTTTCTTTCTCATTTATTTTAATCGCCTCACATCCGGAAACGCAGCATCTTCCCATACCTCTCGCAACAACCGCCGCGTGGGATGTCATACCGCCTCTTACGGTTAAAATACCTTCTGAAACCGCCATACCCTCTATATCCTCTGGAGACGTCTCAAGTCTTACTAAAACTGTTCTCTCGCCTTTTTCGACAAAATCCTTAGCGTCCTCAGCGCTAAAGCAAACAATACCAGCCGCGGCGCCAGGAGAAGCAGGTAAAGCGTTTCCAATAGGAGTGGCGTTTTTAAGAACGTTCACGTCAAACATAGGATGTAAAAGCTGGTCAAGCTGTGAAGCGTCAACTTTCACAAGAGCTTCCTCTTTTGTGAGAAGTTTTTCATTCACCATGTCAATAGCTATTTTCAAAGCGGCCTGAGCCGTCCTTTTAGCGTTTCTTGTCTGAAGGAAATAGAGCTTGCCTTTCTCAATGGTAATTTCCATATCCTGCATATCCTTATAATGCTTCTCAAGCTTGTCCGCCATTTCCCTAAACTGCTCATAAATCTCAGGCATATCGTTTTTAAGCTCAGAAAAAGGTTTTGGAGTTCTAACACCAGCTACAACATCCTCGCCTTGAGCGTTAATCATATACTCGCCGTATATTTCTCTGTTTCCGTTAGCCGGGTTTCTTGAGAACACAACTCCAGTTCCGGAAGTCTCTCCCATATTACCGAATACCATGCTCTGCACGTTGACAGCTGTACCCCACTCATAAGGAATATCGTGTTCTTTTCTGTAATAATTCGCTCTTGGATTGTCCCATGAACGGAAAACAGCGCAAACAGCCTCAAAAAGCTGCTCTCTTACGTCGTGGGGGAAATCCTTGCCCTGGTCTTCCTTATAAATTTCCTTAAACATAACAGTAACTTTTTTCCAGTCCTCAGCGTCAAGCTCAGGGTCGCTTTTTACGCCTCTCTCTTCTTTGTATTTGTCAAGAGCCTCCTCAAATTTCTTTTTGGAAACACCTATAACAACATCGGAGAACATCATAATAAATCTTCTGTAAGAGTCATAGGCGAATCTCTCGTTGCTTGTTTCCTCCGCCAGAGCTTTGACAGTATCGTCATTAAGCCCAAGATTTAAAACCGTATCCATCATACCTGGCATGGATATTCTCGCTCCTGAACGAACAGAAACTAAAAGAGGATTTTTTAAATCTCCTAAAACTTTACCTGATAATTTCTCAAGCTCGGCAAGCGCGTCGGAAATTTGTGTTTTTATGTATTCCGGCAAAACCTTTCCTGAACTGTTATACTCAGAACAAGCTTCTGAGGAAACTGTAAATCCCGGAGGAACGGGCATACCTATATTGGTCATCTCCGCGAGATTCGCGCCCTTTCCGCCAAGAATGTCTCTCATAGAGCTGTCTCCTTCGGAAAACATATAAACAATTTTTTTACTCATAATGAAAACCTCCTGTAAAAATTATATAAATTATTATAGTGTGTATTTGAAAACTAAAATATGTGCAAAAAATTATAAAAAAGTAAAACAAACTTGAAACGTATTTGTTTTATTTTTCATAATTGTGGGGATATTCTTCATATATAATTCCAATAACTTATAATAGTTTTCAGATACGCCATCAGTTAATACTAAGGAAAACGCCGCGTAATTTCAATAAAACATATTTGTTATGATATTTTTTATAACAATAAAAAAGTTCGCGAAACAGCATTCTCGTTGTCAGTCAAAGCTGTCTGTGCTGTCAGCGTTTGTCTTTTCGGTACACACATAGTCAAAAGCCTATATTAAAAGGTTTTGACGAAATAAGTGAAAATATCCGCCAAATCCGTAAAAACATAATTGTGCGGTGTTTTCCTAAATTTTAATTTAATAAAAATATAGCGTTAACTGTAAATATCGCTTGTTAATAACACATTTTTGTTTTCATTTACCTATTATACCATATACTGTACAATAAAACAACACATATGTTCAAAAAAATTGTGCATAAAATATACAAAAAGTTACATTTTCGTCTCAATAATTGAGTTTTTCCTAAATTTCGCTTAAAATTGTCATATTAAATCCCAATAAAATCAGCTCTTTTTATACTTTCACCTGTCAATTAAATTACTGTTTTGAAACTTAGCCATAAGAAGATAATGCTCAAATCTATTTTCTGAAATTTTATTTTGAAGTTCCTCAATCTCAAGAGACTTTTTATCAAGTTCAATCAAAGTCGCTTTTCCAATCGCGTATTTTAAGCTTAAAACATCCAATTCCTTTTGCTTATAAATAAGTTCCTCATTATATTTCGCGTCATAGGTTTCCCTGCTCAAAATATTTTTATAAATTTTATTTATTGAATCACTGAAATTAACCTCAGATTCTTTAATATCCCTTAGCTGCCCCTGAATATCTTTTTCCTTTGAGAGCTTTGAAATATAACTTGTGTTCTCATTATAAGTTGAATACTCATATTCCGAAACCTCAAGGTTTTGTTTCTGTTTCGTAATATCAAAGTTACCATCAATCTCAATTTTGATTTTCTCATCAATATCAATATTTCCTATCTCAGTATAATTAAAGTTGAGCTCAATAGAATACTTTTCCCTCAAATCAATACCTAGCGCTTTATTAAGGTCAATATATAAATTATCTAAATCAATTTTTTTATTCTCAGCGTCATTAAGCTTTTTAATATATTCTGTGTTTTTGTCATTAAACTCAGATTCGCTCAATATTCCTTTATTTTGTTTAATTTGAGATATATCCAGCTCTCTTTTCATTATGGAAAGATTTTTCTCCTGTAATTCTATTTCCTTCTGAGCGTTCACAATGCTTATAAAAAGTTTAGTAATATCATATCTCAAAATATCTTTATTTTTCTGAACACTTAAATCATTATTGTCAATAGTATTTTTTAAATCGGCAATTTGCGTTTTAATTGAATAATAAGTGTCGGGATTATTCGCTAAATCATGATTCAAATCCTCATATTCTTTAATAACAAAAGGTAAATCTTCTTCCAGCTCAATAATTTCTCTGTTATATGAAATCGCTATAGCGAGAGCTTCGTCAACGGAAAGACTTGTAATTTGTGAAACATCCAAATTGACATTTGACGTTTCCTCTAACTCAGATATAACGTTCCCTGCAAAAACCGGTAAATTAAAAAAACTAACGTTAAAACAGATAAAAATCGGTATAAACATTTTTATTTTTATCACCTATCCACCAACTTTCTCAGTCAAAGACTATTCGTATTTTTATCTCACAAAAATTATATAACCATACGGTGTTTTACAACGCCTTTATGTTCAGTGTAAGCTTGCGCTCCCACTGAACATAAGAGCAGGCGCCCCCTCTTAAAAAGCATCGGCCTCATTCAGTCGGTTAAAAAATAACATTAATCTACGCTTTTGGAAATTTAATAACAAAATCTGTTCCTTTTTTTTCCTCGCTGAAAACCTCGATTTTTCCATCATGATGCCTAACGATAATTTCAGCGATAGAAAGACCGAGACCATTTCCGGAAACAGTTTTATTATGAGATTTATCCCCTCTAAAAAATCTGTCAAAAATATAAGGTATATCCTCTTGTTTTATCCCCATACCATTATCCGAAATCCTCATGATAGAAAATTCTTTCTCACAATAAAGACACACATTAACTTTTATATAGTCTTTATCTGAGTATTTTATAGCGTTTTCAAAGAATACCCATAAAAGCTGTTTAATAAGGTTAGAATCTCCCATCACGTTTACTTCCTCATCACCAATAATATTAAACTCACCGTTGGTGCCAAGAACTGACGCCTCTTTTATAACTTCTGAGACAACATCGTTAAGTGAAATCTTGATTTTGTCTATTTTTTCGTTTTGTTCGTTTTTAGCGAGAAAAAAAAGCTTGTTAATAAGATTCGACATATACGTGGTTTCATCTTTAATCGAGTCAATAGATTCTTGTAAAATTTCCGGGTCACTCTTTCCCCACCTGTCCATAAGGCTGGCATAGCCCTGAATAACAGAAATAGGGGTTTTCAGCTCATGAGAAGCGTTTGAGATAAACTGTTTTTGTTTCTCAAAAGAGGTCTCAAGCCTGCCCAGCATATCGTTAAAAGTCAAAGCGAGATTTGAGACCTCGTCATCAGACTCCGGCACGTTAATCCTTTTGCTCAAATCGTTAATACTTATCCTTTCCGCTGTTTTTGTGATTTCAGAAATAGGGTTAAGAACTTTTTTGCTTATAAATCTGCCTATCTTAAAAGACTCTATAATACCCAAAACATTGGCTATAATAAAAACAACGGCAAAATCCCTTAAAACTTCCCTCTCACTCTCATTTGTTCTAAATACCTCAATGAAATATTGTCTGCCGTTATGCTCCACAATATTTCTTCTTGATATATAATGTATTCCTTTAACAGTTTCTGTCTCAAAACGTTCCTTTTTTTTGTCAAAGTCCTCTTTGTTTTTAAGAGGCGGGGGAAAATGAGGATTTTTGTGAGGTTGCTTGTCTATCATGTCTATCTTCCCATTCCCATCTTCCCCAACAAACAGCCGTATCTCAATATTTCTGTTTGGGCTAAGCTTCGCTATCTCGTCAGCTGCTATCTCATTATCCGATTTTATGTAAGAAATCACCTTATCCATGGTTTCAAGAAGCTCGCTTTCTGAAACCCCCTGATAATAATACCATGTATTAAGCATTATAAATACAGTCAAAGTTATAAATGTAACAGTAAATACAGCGGCGTATAACAATGTTATTTTGTTGCCTATAGAAAGGCTTTTATATTTTTTTATAAAATTAAATTTATTCCTCATCTTTCGCAAAATAACCAACACCTCTTATAGTGTGTATATATTTAACATTATATTTATCATCCAGTTTAGTTCTTAAATATCTGATATAAACATCAACAACATTTGTCTCTCCTATATAGTCATATCCCCATACGTTATTAAGTATTTGGTCTCTTGTTATAACTATATTTTTATTTTTAACAAGATAAAAGAGTAACTCAAATTCCCTTTTCGTGAGTTCAACCTCCTCATCGTCAACTTTAACAATTCTTTTCGCTGAGTCTATAACCAAATTTTTGAGTTTTAAAACAACTCCTGTATCCTCAGTAAAGCTTCTCACTCTTTTAAGGGCTACTCTCATTCTCGCCAAAAGTTCCTCTATGGCGAAAGGCTTTGTGACATAATCATCCGCTCCGCTGTCAAGCCCCAACACTTTATCCATTATCTCTCCTTTAGCGGTAATCATAATTATAGGAACTTTTGAGTTTTTTCTTACTCTTCTGCAAACTTCTATTCCGCTGATTTCTGGAAGCATTAAATCCAGCAGAAGAATATCGGGTTTTTCATTATAAAACATATCAAGCCCATCTCTTCCGTCATTTGAGACACAAACTTCGTATCCCTCATGTTTAAGCTCAAGCTCTATAAAACGGGCAAGCTTAATCTCATCCTCAATAATTAAAACTTTGTCGGCTTTCAAAATAATTCCCTTCTTTCACAATTAACACTACCCGCCATTTAATCTGTATCTAAAAAAATATTATCAACATTTTAAATAACGTTTAGTAAAAACAGTGCTTTTTAACTCTGACAAAACCAAAATGGAAAAAATCATAAAACAAATTCCGGAAATTAAATTTAAACTAAAGAAACATAGTTCATAATTTATATTAGTCAAATAAAACCACATTCTAATCCCTGAACTTATTTGTTTTTAATTTCGTTGGCTATAATTATAAAACAGCAATACTCTTTATTTATTCATACCGTAACGCCTCTATAGGGTCTAAAAGAGCGGCTTTTCTCGCCGGATAAACGCCAAAAATAATACCGATAGCCGTTGAGATAATAACCGCCATAAAAACAGAATTGACGGAAACAACACTTGATACACCCATAATATTACCAGCAATCATACCAAATCCCCAGCCGAATATTACGCCGAGTATACCTCCTATACCAGTAAGTATAACCGCCTCAACCACAAATTGAACCATAATATCTTTATTTTTAGCCCCGATAGACTTCCTTATTCCAATTTCTCTCGTTCTCTCAGTAACTGTAACAAGCATAATATTCATAACACCGATACCTCCCACAATAAGAGATATAGCGGCCACACCGCTTATAAGCATAGTAACAGTTCCTGTAACCTCCGTCAGTGCCTCCATTTGCTCCGCCGCGCTTTCAGCGGTATATTTATCAGAATTTTTATGAATCTCGCTAAGTTTATCCGTAATAGCTGAACACAAAGCGTCGGCGTTATCAGCGTCTTCAGCGACAAGAATAATATTAGCGAGAGTTTTTCTATTAAACAGTCTAAAAGCCGATGTAATAGGAATAACCATTCTTTCGGGATACTCGTTTTCATAAAGACTTTCCGTTTCAGCGTTACTGTTTTCAGAAATTCCGATAACTGTGTACTTAGAACTTCCCTGCCATGTTTTTATAGAAATTTTTTTCCCGATAACAGATTGATCACAATATCCGAAAACTTTTTTAGCTGTAGTGTCGTTGATAACGACAACTTTGCTTTTGGCCTCAACATCCGAATCGCTAACGTACCTTCCATAAAGCATGGTCGGAGCCATAATCGATTGATAGTCAGGTGTAACTCCCGTTATAGAGGCGTTATTGGTTTCTTTCGGGTCGAGGAGCTTAACACTGGCGTTGCTCCCATTATACACGGGTGAAATTGATTTTATACCATCCATTTCCTTTAGTTTCTCATAATCATCATAAGTTAAAGCGTCCGCGCTGACCATATTTCTCGGGCTATTGCTTCTTAAACTTACCGTAATCCTGCCTACACCAAGACTGTCAAACTGTTCCGTAATCTGAGCCTGACTACCGTTTCCTACCGAAGTAATGGCTATAACGGCGGCAATACCTATTATAATACCGAGAGTGGTTAAAAAAGTCCTCATTTTATTAGAAAAAACATTCTTAAAAGCGGATTTAATATTCTCAAAAATACTCATCTCATTTCCTCCTCCGCGATAACCCTGTTTTTAACCAGCTCATCGGAAACCGCCCGACCGTCTTTAAACGTGACAATTCTCTTTGTGTACTGAGCGACATCCGGCTCATGAGTAACCATAACAATAGTCGCCCCCTCGTCATTAAGCTTTTGAAATATATCAATAATCTCAAAAGTTGATTTGCTGTCAAGATTCCCCGTGGGCTCGTCAGCAAGCAAAATACTCGGTTTATTCACCAAAGCTCTCGCTATGGCGACCCTCTGCCGCTGTCCTCCGGAAAGCTCGTTGGGCTTATGTCTCATTCTTTCGGCAAGACCTACTTTCTCAAGGGCCTCGCTTGCCCTTTTGTGCCTCTCTCTCATAGAGACACCGCTGTAAGCCATAGGAAGCTCAACATTCTCAATAGCTGAAAGCTTAGGCAAAAGATTAAAAGTCTGAAAAACAAATCCTATTTTCTTATTCCTTATCTCAGCGAGACCTGTGTCTTTAAGCTTTGAGACGTCTATTCCGTCAAGAGTAAACGTACCGTCCGTAGGCTGGTCAAGACATCCCAAAACATTCATCATAGTCGATTTCCCGGAACCCGATGAACCCATAATAGAAACGAACTCACCCTCTTCAACGCTTAGCGAAACCCCATCTAATGCTTTTACCTGAAGCGCTCCCTGAGTATAATATTTTTTTAAATTTTCAATTTGTATCATAACCTTACTCATAAAAATCACCTCTTAAAAATCATTTGGTTTTATCTTGGACCTCCGCCCATTCCTCCGGGGCCTCCGCCCATTCCTCCTCCGGGGCCTCCGAACATCATACCGCCTTCTCCTTTTCCCTCATCGTCGCTTTTTTTATTTTGGGACGCGCCCGCGTTAGCGAAAACAACCGCTTCCTGAACAGCCATTCCATCGACCATTTCTTCCGAAGCAGTGGCCATAACTCTCTGCTCTTCTGAAATTCCCCCTATTATTTCCGTAGAAGTCTCTCCGTAAATACCCACATCAATAGCGGTTTTTTTGATTTTATTATCATTACCCACAACAAAGACATAATACTCCTTTGTTTCCGAATCTCTGATTACAGAAGCCGTAGGAACAATAAGAACTTCTGACTTATCAACTGTAATAATTTCCAAATCAAGGTTATATCCTGGTTTAAGTACTCCATCTGGATTATCCACGGATATTTCAATAGGAACAACCGTTTCCGAACCCATATTTGTTGACTCAGCTGAGGCGCTTGAATTAATTTTTATAATTTTTCCCGTATAAACCTTTCCCTCGATTCCATCGCTAGTCATAATTACTTTTTGACCAAGCTCAAGATTTGGGGCGTCATATTCAGCGATAGACGCCTCAACGATAAGCTGATCAAAATTAGCGATTTTAAGCATAACTGTATTTTCCTCAGTATAAGTTCCCTCGTCTATACAAATCTCCGTAACACGTCCGCTTACAAGGCTTGAAGTGGAATAGACAAGTTCTGAAAGCTTCCTTTTATAATCGCTTAACGAATTTTCGGTAAGAGCGATTTGATTTTGCTGCTGTTTATATTTAATCTGGGTTTCCTCGTCAGACATAGGGTTACTTGACTTTTGAAGCTTAGACTGAGCAAGACTTAAATTAAGCTCCGCGTTTTTAAGGGTATACTCATCTGATTCCCTATCCTTTTCTATATTTTTAAGTTCACTCTCAGCGTCATTAAACGCTTGAACTGCGTCATCATATGCCTGTATGGTATCGTCATATGTATCAGAATACTTTTTATGCTCATCAACGGAATTATCATATTCCTCCTTTGTGATAGCACCGGCGTCAAGAAGCTCCTTATTATCGTCCACGGTTTTACTAGCCTTCTCACAGTCATTTTTAGCGTTATCAATATTTCTTTTCGCGTTATCAATATCTCTTTTCGCGTTATTAATAATTGTCTTCTGTTTACTTATACTGTCCTCATAATTATCAATTTTCACCTGTGAATCGTAAACCGTCTTTTCCGCCTGGGCTATACTGTTCTCAAGCTCTTTCTTTTCTGTATCGCTTAAAGGAAGCGCTATACTCCGCAAGCTCATTTTTTCATTTTGCAGATTAATTTCCAATTCTTTTATTTTGCTTTCGTACTCTTCTTTTTTATCGTCAACATCATAATTTACAAGAAGCTGCCCTCCTGTAACAGTATCTCCCTCCTCAACAAAAAATTCCTTGACAATATTACTTTCTCCCTCAGCGTAAACCTCATATTCCTCAGCGAGAGCGACAATTCCCGAAGCGGTAATGGACTCTT
Organism: uncultured Clostridia bacterium; assembly: GCA_910579745.1. Classification (GTDB taxonomy): domain Bacteria; phylum Bacillota; class Clostridia; order Lachnospirales; family CAG-274; genus MGBC114079. The sequence continues at coordinate 66,516 of CAJTVH010000011.1, forward strand.
TTATTTCCCCCTTTCCGACTGTGGCTATCGCTTTATTTGGATCAATCAGCGGAATTTCCGGTTTCTCTCCCCCAAAAAAATATTTATACGATAACCATCCTCCAAAAACAACCGTAACCGAGATTACAATAATCGCTCCTATTCTGATAACTTTCGCTTTCATCAAATCACTCCTAAATAGGTTATTGAAACGCTGATTTAAAAAATCTCTTATTAATCAGGTTTCTTATATTAAGGAGTATAAAAAATTATTTTTAAAAAAAAATTAATCAATTATTAAAATTAGATTAAAAAAATACCCACTAATTAAAGCCATTTTTTATTTCTTGTATATTATTTGTATATTGTATCATAGAAGAGAAAACAACGCAAATTTAAGACACCATTAATCGTATCTTACCTCAATGAAATCTTTTTATTTTAAAAATGTGCTCGTATTCTTCACTTTTAAAATATAACTCACTTCTTATAAACACTAACCTTTTTAGTAAAACTATCATAAACAATATTCAAGACATCTTCCAAATCCCTCAGCCTCAAAAAATTCTCGCCGTTTTTCATAATTTTACTGACTTCCTTGTCAACACCCCCTACAGACATAACGTCCTTTTCAAGAGAAACCCCAAAAGACGGTACTTTTGTTTTCTCGTTATACCCAACATCAAATCCCGCCTGTTTCATATCACTTAGACAAATAAAATTCTTACCGTCCTTTAAAATCCTATTAACCTCATATTCCTTACCGTTCACATTAATTTTAATCTTTTCAGCCGCTTCATTATCCCCCTCTTCTTTCTCATCCTCATAGTAAATATCAGAAATTTTAAACCAATGAGTAAATTTATTTTTACTTAAAGGAACTTCTCTGCACCCATAAGCCGAACCGTCCTCGGCTATATAATAGGGCACTCCGTTTTTCATTCCCGAATAAATGCCTATATGCCCTTTCAGCCAAACAGCGGCCCCAACAGGCGCGTTTTTAATTGTGTCAATAGTATATACTTCCTCCGCTCTTTCCTTATACTGTCCTGAACCATAAATCTTTCCTGTATACCAGCTTATCAGCCCCGAACAGTCACAGCAGATTTTTCCCACTTTATTTACATCACTTTCCCAAACACAATTTGTCCCATATGTAGCTTTTAACAGCTTATACTGGGACAAGGTCAATTCAACTTCCTTATCCCTTATCTGCTTACAGCCATAAACATATGGAGTGCCTATTTTGCTTCTCGCAAACTCAACCAAGCCTATATTTGTCAATTTACTCATCTTTTTCTCCTCCTTGCTATCAGCTGCTAATTTGCTAAATTATTGAGCTAAATTTGATAAATCTAGAATATTACTTCCTGAACCGACAACTTTAGGCAGCTCACCATTCCATTTCTCAAGAATCTTATTTTTTAAAATGTTATCCGTTATTTGTTGGTTTTTCAAAGCGTTCGCCTGTGCCTCAGCTTCCGCCTGCGCTACCTTTTGCTGATTTTCAACTTTAATACGCTCAAAGTCCTGCTGGGCTTTTAACGCGTTTTGCTGGGCGGTTTGTTTAGCTTCAATAGCCTTATTAAACTCATCAGAAAAACCAAAATTTAAAATATTAAAATCTCTTATCGTTATACCATAACTTTCTACTTTCTGATTTAATAATCTCTTTATATTATCACTAATTTCCTGCCTTTTAGTAATACATTCCTCAGCCGTATAGCTCGCTATTATTGACTTAACACTTTCCTGTGCCGCCGGACGTAAAATAACATTTAAAATATCCTCACCTATTGTTTTGTATATATAAACGGATTTATTAGGCAATATCTGATAATTTATTGATGTGTTAGTCTTTATTGTCTGTAAATCTTTTGACGCAGACTCTCCCTCAACATCTGTCCTCTGTACCCTGTTATCAATTTCCACAACAGATGTTATAAACGGAGTCACAAAATGAACACCTTCTGATAAAGGCTCTTCCTGAATATTACCCAGTTTTTTTACAACACCTGTCGTACCGCCATTTACAACAGCTATACCGGATAATAAACATATCAGCGCTAATACACCAATTACGCCAGCGATTATAAATAATACTAAAGTTTTTAGTTGCATAAATAAAACCTCCCTATTCTTCTTTTTCCTTATTTTTCAATACATCAATAGCCTTTTTATTTTCCTTACTTTTCAGTACGTCAATAGCCTTTTTAATTACATTAGGCACAGGCACCCCCATAAGTCCGGCGTTCTCAATAAGAGAAATAACCTCGTTGCAGATAAATCCTATAATAACCGTATAACGTATATAATCCGTGCCGATTAAAATATCAAGTCTGTACGCCACAGCCACAAGTACAATCATCATAATCTTACGAACCAAGCCTTTTAGACCCGCCCCGCTTTCCAGAGCCCCGTTTTTTGTTTTTGTGCTGTTATTGAAAACACCCGCCACAATTAAGCCCGTCACATAATCCAGAACAATGCAAATAAAAAGAGTCGCCAGCCCGCTGTCCCAGCCTCCTAACATTTTAGCGACAATGCCACCAATAACTCCTACAGCTCCGCAAAAAATTCCCTTTAAACTTTCCATAAAAATCACCTCTTTAATTTGTTTTTTTATAATAAAAAAGACACCTATCAAAAAATAAGTGTCTTTATACAAATATGTAATTATATTTTCATTCTATAAGATGTTTTGGGGTATCTATAGCCGCGTATTTATAGATTTTTTCTTTTTCTTCAAGTCTAATTTTTTCCGCAAACGCTTTAATCTTATTACAAATCCACATATACGCCGTCGAGTTTTCTGTATAATCCGCTTCCGCATACATATTTATTCTTCCATCCATTCTCATTTGTTCAACTTGTTTAAGAGCCTTTTCATCACCTTTTGGATATATCGCAAAGGTTGCGCCGCCATTTTTATTAACTACAGAAAAAGCAGGAATATCACTTGGACCATCCGCTATATATACCATATTAATAAAGTGTACTCGCCGTAATTCTTCCGGGATTTTTGTATTAACTTTAACTCCCTCATGATGATTAACACCTTTATTTATTTCAAACAAAGCTCGTGTTTTACTTGTATTATCTATAGTATAGCCTATTTCGCTGATAATACTGTCACCATTTGTATCTTGTTCTTCAATAAGTTCACAACCCCATACATACTCTACATATGGCATAACAGCTGAACCTTTAATTATTTCCGTCATACCTGTACTTACTATATAGTGTTCTACTTTAATATCATATTCTTTATAAATTTCTTCTTCCTCTATTAGTTTCTTTGTCTTTTCAAAAATTTCAGGTACTCCTTGATAAAATTTTTGTTTTTTACCAAACTCCCTTAACTTTTTATTATTTAAGCCTTTGAATTTTCCTGATTTAGCATATCTTATGAACTGATTAAGATATACTGTATCAGGATTCACTTTTACCTTTTGTTCGTCAAAATATTTTTGTGGTAAAGCATTAGTTTCCTTCCAAAATTTAACACCATCTACGCCATATTCTTCAAAAATAGGGTCTTGCATATATCCATTGACAAGCGTTCTATCAAAATCCCATACAATAGCAATAACATTTGCCAAAAAAAACACCTCCTAATTATCATTTTCAATAAATAATTATACGTATGTTTTTAAATTATGTCAATAATTTCCAATATATTGATTATAGTTTAAGAATTATTTTACACATCATTTTTACAATAAAAAAGCCGATAAAAAATCGGCCTTTTTAATTAACTTGACGTTTTTTTTTAGAAATTTTAGTCAAGTATTTTTGATTTATTTAATAATTATGTCAAGTATATTTTATAAAAATTATATTTTTGTAAAATATAGCTATTTCAGCCCTAAAAATTCCATATAAACATCTTTTAATCCATACCCCGTCCCCTCATTCCAAAACTTAAACCTTATAAAATCCTCCAGCCATATGGCGGCGGGCATAAGCAGAAGCCACAAAAGCCCAAACTCTAAGCAAATCTGCCCGTTAATATTAAAAAACATATCAGAGTAATCCCATATATCCAGCCCCATTTTTATATTCAGTATGTACCCCGCTATGTACTCAATCACAAGCACAATCCCTGTTCCTATCAACGATTGCTTAAACACGGACATATTATAAAACTTAGGTATCTGGTTTATGCTTC
>CAJTVH010000012.1 GCA_910579745.1 uncultured Clostridia bacterium
CGGCTTTGGACGAATATGTTATCGGTCAGGATGACGCTAAAAAAGCTTTGGCTGTCGCGGTTTATAATCACTATAAACGTATTGCCATGGGTGGGCTTTCCGAGGACATTGAACTTCAAAAAAGCAATATTCTTATGATTGGGCCAACGGGAGTTGGAAAGACTTTGCTTGCTCAAACTCTCGCTAAGTTACTTAATGTTCCTTTCGCTATAGCCGACGCTACGAGCTTAACGGAGGCCGGCTATGTCGGCGAGGATGTTGAGAATATTCTTCTTAAAATTATTCAGGCGGCTGAATATAACATTGAGAGAGCCGAAAAAGGTATTATTTATATTGACGAAATAGATAAAATAGCCAGAAAATCAGACAATCCATCAATTACGAGGGATGTAAGCGGAGAGGGAGTTCAACAAGCTCTTCTTAAAATTCTTGAGGGTACAGTCGCTTCTGTTCCGCCTCAAGGAGGAAGAAAACATCCTCATCAGGAATTTTTACAAATTGACACCACAAATATTTTATTTATTTGCGGAGGAGCTTTCAGCGGGCTTGAAAGTATTATTGAAAGACGAATATCAAATAAAGTAATAGGTTTTGGAGCGGAAATTAAAACGAAAGAGGAACTTAAAAGCGGTGAGCTTTTTAAACAAATTGTTCCGCAGGATTTGCATAAATTTGGACTTATTCCGGAGCTTATCGGGCGTATGCCTGTTGTTGTTTCTTTATCAAATCTTGATGAAAACGCTTTAATTTCTATTCTCACGGAGCCGAAAAACGCTCTTACAAAACAATATACTTATTTATTTGAGCTTGATAATGTTAAACTTGAGTTTGAGGGCGACTCTTTGGAAGCTATCGCGAAAAAAGCCATTGAGCAGGAGACAGGCGCGAGAGGTTTGAGGGCTATTATTGAAGGATTTATGACAAATATTATGTACAGTGTACCTTCTGATGATTCTATAGAAAAATGTGTTATTACAAAAGAGGTTGTTGAAAACAATGAGAAACCGAAGATTGTATACAATAAAGACAGAAAAAATATTTCCGCTGACCTTAAAAAGAAAAAGGTAAGCAAATCAAGAAGAACAGAAGCGGACGCCGGATAATTTTTATAAATAATATTGCTGAGGGACTGTTAAGAATTAGGATGAGAAATCTAATTTGAGACGGTCCTTTTTAAATAAAGTTTTAAGACAGCTCTAAAATACGTAAAATGACGCAAATTTATGAGGATTTATAGTTATAATGAACTTTTTTTATCGTAAAAAGGTTTCAAACTTCTCAAAGCGCTCTTTGAGCGTTAAAAACCTTGGGTTTTGCATCAAACTCCATTCGCTTTTTGAAAAAAGCAATGTAAAAACTTTTGCGTGAAATTACATTTCGCTGTTGTTTTTTGTCGAATTTATGTTATGTTAAAAAGATTTTAAGTCTGTTTTTTTGTTTTATTGTCCATTGTGTCATAGTCTGTTTTTAAAAATTTCTATACTTAATTTCATATTTATGGTATAATACCTATTAAAGTGTGTTTTTTATTTTTAATACGATGTTATATATTACAAGCAAATTTATATTAAACTATGTTTTTTGTGTTGAGAATATTTACCGAAGTTTACATATTTTGTAGGGCTATTGACTCTGGATATAAATATTTGATGCCGAGTTAAATGTGGTGTGTTATATGATAGAAATAAAAAGTTATTCATTAGATGTAACTATTGAGGCGTACGAAGAATGTGTTTTTGAGAGATTTAAAGAATTATGCGGTTTTTTTGAGGGCACTGAGGTTGATAGGGACAGATTGAGAGAGGCTGTTTTGTGTTTTTGGGAATATTTAAGCCTTTTACAAGTAAGAGCCGTGTATTCTTTTTTTGACGCCAATGTTTTTGCTGATAATAATATTTATATTGATAAGCGTGTTTTTTCAGAGATTTTAAAATCAAATGTATTTAAAATTGTTTTTTTCGCTGTTTCCGTCGATACGGGCGTTTATAATGTAAAAAATAGTTTTCTGGGGAATATTTTAAAAGAATTTTATTTTGATTTGACATGTAACGCTGTTATTGATATTTCAAGAAAAATTTTAAAAAATATTTTTGAGGATTTTGATTTTATTAAAAATTCGGCTTTTTTTGTTTCAAGGGCTTTTGGACCAGGCTTTTTCGGGATTGGACCTGAAGAAATTTCTTACTTTTTTAAATTAATTGACTGTCGTAAAATAGGTCTTTATCTTAATGAAAGCGGAGTCATTTATCCAGAGAAGTCGTTTGTCGGTTTTTTTGTTGTTTCCGAAAATAAAATTTTTATTGAGAATGACTGCGAAAGCTGTGTTGGAACCAAAGACGGTTGCTTTTTTTGCGGAAAACGCGGTTTTTGATAAAAACTTTTTAAAACAAATTATTATGGGGGGGAATGTATAATGAGTTTATCCGATGAATTATTTGGAAGGGGTAAAAAAGTTATGCCAGGAGGAGTAAACAGTCCTGTGCGAGCTTTTGGAAGTGTTGAGAGAAATCCATTATTTATAGAAAAAGCCTCAGGTTCTAAAATTTATGACGCTGACGGAAACGAGTATATTGACTTTGTCAATTCATGGGGACCGCTTATTTTAGGGCATTGTAATCAGGATATTGTTGAGAGTGTTAAACATACTATAATTAATGGATTTAGTTTTGGTTTGTCTACTGAGAGAGAAGTGCTTATAGCGGAGCTTATATGTGAAATTGTTCCTAATGTTGAAATGATAAGAATGGTTAATAGCGGAACGGAAGCCGTTATGAGCGCTTTACGTCTCGCGAGGGGATTTACGGGAAGAGACAAGGTTATTAAATTTGAGGGCTGTTATCATGGCCACTGTGATTCTATGCTTGTTAAAGCGGGTTCGGGCGCGTTGACGTCGGGGGAACCGGATTCCGCGGGGATTATAAAAGCGACTGCTAAATATACCTTGATCGCGGAGTATAACAATCTTGAAAGCGTTGAGAAATTATTTAAGGAAAACAAAGATGAGATTGCCTGCGTCATTGTTGAGCCTGTGGCGGCAAATATGGGAGTTATTCCGCCGAAAGAGGGCTTTTTGGAGGGACTTAGAAAGCTTTGCGATGAAAATAAAGCGCTGCTTATTTTTGACGAGGTTATTACGGGGTTTAGGATAGCCTTGGGGGGAGCGCAGGAATATTTTGGCGTGTCCGCCGATATTGTCACTTTCGGTAAAATTATCGGAGGTGGTATGCCTGTCGGTGCTTATGGCGGGAAACGTGAAATTATGGAACGTATATCTCCTGTGGGGAATGTTTATCAAGCGGGTACTTTATCGGGAAACCCTATCGCTATGGCCGCCGGATATAAGCAACTTACTATGTTACGTGATAATAAGGATATTTTATCGACAATTAATATGAACGCTGAATACATAGCGAATGAAATGAGATGCATTATTGAGAAATATAATGTTTCAGCCCAGGTTAACCAAGTGGGTTCTTTAATCTCTGTATTTTTTGCTGAAGAGGAGGTTGATTCTTATAAAACGGCTGTTAAAAGCGATAAAAAAGTTTTTTCAAGGTTTTTTAACTCTATGCTTGATAACGGCATTTATATCGCCCCGTCACAGTTTGAGGCGATGTTTATAAGTTTCGCTCACGAAGGCGGCGATTTTAAAAAATTTATTGAGGTTTTTGAGAAATCTATTTCCGAATTGAGATAATGAAAGGGTTTTTATTGTGAATTTACCTGAAAACTATATAATTAAAATGAAAAATCTTCTTGGAGGGGAATTTGATGATTATCTGAGAAGTTTTGATGAGAAAAGGTACTATGGTCTTAGAGCTAACACATTAAAAATTGAGCCTGAGGAACTTGTTAAAAAGCTTAATTTTAATCTTGAGAAAGTTAGATGGTGCGAGGAGGGCTTTTATTATTCGGAAGAGGAAAGACCGTCAAAACATCCTTATTATAACGCCGGACTGTTTTATATTCAGGAACCGAGCGCTATGTCTACGGGGGCGATGCTTAATGTTGAGCCTGGCGACAGGGTTTTGGACCTCTGTGCCGCTCCCGGGGGGAAAAGCACTCAGGCCGGGGCTAAGCTTAAAGGAGAGGGTATTCTTGTAAGCAATGATATAAGCGCCTCAAGATGCAGGGCTCTTTTACATAATATTGAGGCGGCGGGAATTTCCAACGCTGTTGTCACAAACGAGACCCCCAAAAAGCTGGCGGATAAGTTTCAGGGATTTTTTAATAAAATTATTGTAGACGCTCCTTGCTCGGGCGAGGGAATGTTTAGAAAAGACAAAGACGCTATTAGAAGCTGGGAGGAGCACAAAAGCGAGGTTTGCTGTTCTCTTCAGAGGGATATTTTGAGAAACGCCGCTAAAATGCTTTCTAAAGGCGGTGTAATCGCTTATTCCACATGTACTTTCGCTCCTGAGGAGGATGAGGGTATGATAAACGAGTTTCTTTCAGAGCACTGTGATTTTGATATTATTGAGATAGACAAGAGTAAAGGTTTTGACAGAGGGCGGAGTGAATGGGTTTTAAACTGCCGAAAAGATATTGATTTATGCGGGAGGTTATGGCCCCATAAAATAAAAGGCGAAGGGCATTTTCTCGCTTTGCTTAGGAAAAGAGGAAGTGATGAGGAAATAAATTTGAAAAAAGCCGCTAACGCCGATTTAAAACTTCTTAACTATTATTATGATTTTATGGACGAATTTATGAACATAAAAATAAACGACAATCTTGAGGTACATGGACATTCTCTTATGAGGATACCTTTAAATATCGATTTTAAAGGTATAAGGGTTGTGAGAGGCGGTCTTTATATAGGAGACTTTAAAACAAAAAGATTTGAGCCGTCTCAAAGTTTCGCTATGTCTTTAAAAAAAGAAGACGTTAAATATACGATTGATTTCGCTCTCGACAATCCATCTCTTATAAGATATTTAAAAGGGGAATCTTTTGAGGTTGAGTCAAATGACGGATGGAATCTCATATGTGTGGACGGCTTTCCTCTTGGATGGGGAAAGGTGCAAAAGGGAAGAATGAAAAATAAATATCTGCCGAGCTGGAAGATTTGAAAAGAGGGGGAGTTTTATGGATTTTTTGCCGATTAGCAAAGATGATATGCATAAAAGAGGCTGGAGTGAAGTTGATTTTGTTTATGTTTCCGGCGACGCTTATATAGACCATCCCTCTTTTGGAGCCGCTATTATTACAAGACTTCTTGAGAGCCACGGTTTTAAAGTCGGGATTATTTCACAGCCTGATTGGAAAAGTAAAGAGAGTTTTGATGTATTTGGTAAACCCAGACTTTCTTTTCTTGTTTCTGGCGGAAATATAGATTCTATGGTTAATCATTACAGCGTAGCTAAAAAAAGGCGCTCAAAAGACCTTTATTCACCGGGGGGAGTTATGGGACTTAGGCCCGACAGAGCAACTATTGTGTATTGCCAGAAAATAAAAGAACTTTATAAAGATGTTCCTATTATGATTGGCGGGCTTGAGGCGAGCCTAAGAAGGCTTTCACATTATGATTATTGGGATAATTGTGTAAGAAGGTCTATTCTTCTTGATTCTCAAGCTGATATTCTCATGTATGGTATGGGCGAGCATCAGATTATTGAGCTTGCGGAGAGCCTTGAAAGCGGGATACCTATTAATGAGATAACATATGTAAGAGGAACTGTATATAAAACCAAAAGTCTTTCGAGTATTTATGACGAGTATATTTTGTTACCTGAATATAAAAACTCAAAAAATGACAAAACAGTTTACGCCAAAGGGTTTTTAACCCAATACCAAAATACGGACGCTGTTACGGCTAAAATTATTATTGAGCCTTACGGGAATGAGTTTGTTGTTCAAAACAAGCCGTCTTTACCACTTTCTACAGCGGAGTTTGACAATTCATATTCTTTGGGGTATATGAGAACGTATCACCCGATTTATGAGAAAAAGGGAGGAGTTCCAGCTATTGAGGAAGTTAAGTTCAGCATTATTTCCAATAGGGGATGTTTTGGTAATTGTAATTTTTGCGCCCTCGCTTTTCATCAAGGGAGAGTTGTTCAGGCGAGAAGCCATAGGTCGATTTTAAACGAGGCGAATAAAATTGTGTGGGATCCTGATTTTAAAGGGTATATTCACGATGTCGGCGGACCTACCGCCAATTTTAGGGCTCCCGCCTGTAATAAACAGCTTTCATCGGGAGCTTGTAAGGACAGGCAATGTCTTTTTCCGTCTCCATGCAAAAATTTACAAGCTGACCATAAGGACTATCTTAAACTTTTAAGGAAATTAAGAGAAATTCCAAAAGTTAAAAAAGTTTTCGTCCGTTCGGGAATAAGATATGATTACCTTATTTATGACAAAGACGATGAGTTTTTTTATGAGTTGTGCGAACATCATATAAGTGGTCAGCTTAAAGTCGCCCCTGAGCACATCTCATCAAGGGTTCTTGAGAAAATGGGGAAACCTGGCAGAGGAGTCTACGAGAAATTTGTTAAAAAGTATTATGAGATTAACAAGAAAATAGGAAAAGAACAATATCTTGTTCCATATCTTATGAGCAGCCACCCTGGATGTGATTTGAAAGCGGCGGTTGAGCTCGCGGAATATTTAAGGGAACTTGGATATATGCCGGAGCAGGTGCAGGATTTTTATCCGACGCCGGGAACTTTGTCTACATGTATGTATTATACGGAGCTTGACCCAAGAACGATGGAAAAAGTTTATGTTCCTAAAAATCCCCATGAAAAGGCTATGCAAAGAGCCTTGATGCAATATAGGCTTCCTAAAAATTATGAGCTTGTTTTTGAGGCTCTTAAAAAGGCGGGAAGAACCGACCTTATAGGTTTTGACAAAAATTGTCTTATAAGGCCCCAAAAGAGCGACAGTTTTTATCGTAAAAAAGAAAAAAGCGATAACCATAAAAGTGATAAACTTCTTAAAAAGAAAAAAACTATAAGAAATGTTCATCCTAAAAAGAGGTAATTATATAAAAAAGGATTTTAAATTATATCGTGTCTGAAAATTATATATAAGTTATTAGAAGAAAGTAAATAATGGATTTATTTTATAACCTACAGCAATTAGTAAAACTTTCAGCTAAATATATGAGGTTATAATTGTTCGGTTTTCATATGTATATTTTGTTTTTAAAGTACGCTGTAAAATACGAGAATAATACATAAAATAATTTTTTGAGTTTTGCATAAATTTAATTGACCGAAAAAATTTTTTATGGTATTATAAAAACAGTATATAGTCAGTTTTTCTATTATTTTTTAGAAGTTTTTCTCTTGTTGTTAAAATTATTTAACGATATTTTTATATAAAAATTTATAATAGGAAAACCGCTTAAAATTGAGCTGTTAACTTGCTCAATATATTTTAATTATACATTATTATAAGAAGTAATAGATTTAGAGGAAGATAAGGTCTATTTTTTATTTTGGTATTTCTTATGATAAGAATTTTTTTATGGGAGGTAATGTTAATGCTTAGAAAAATCGCGGCTTTGTTTATTTCCGCTACAATGGCTTTGGGAAGCTTTCAGATTAATTCTGTTTTCGCGGACGAGGCAAGTTCTGAGAAATTAAGTGAAGTTAAAACGGTAGGTAAAATTGTCGCTTTTCCAGGCGCTGAGGGCGGAGGAATGTATGCCACGGGAGCGAGAGGTGCTTTTTACGACGGAGAACAAATAGAAATTTATCATGTTACTAATCTTAATGACAGCGGCGCTGGTTCTTTCAGAGACGCTGTATCAAAAGGCAACAGAATAATTGTGTTTGACGTTTCGGGCTATATTGATCTTAAATCAAATATCAATGTCGGCGGAAAGGGCGGTAATCTCACCATTCTCGGACAGACCGCCCCAGGCGACGGAATTTGTTTCAGAGGAAACAATATCAAAGTTTCCGGAGAAAACATTATTTTAAGATACCTTCGTTTTCGTGTAGGAGATAAAAAGCTTGACGAAAGCGGTAAACTGGTGGACACGGCTACTCAGGACGGTCTTGAGGTAGTTGACGACACAAAAAACGTTATTATAGACCATTGCAGCGTAAGCTGGGGCACTGATGAGAATTTAGCGGCGTATGCTGTTAAAGATGTCACCATTCAAAATTCTATTATTTCAGAAGCCCTTAATCAGTCTATTCATGATAAAGGTGAACACAGCTACGCGGCTATTTGGGGAGGAGTGAACCTTACTGTTCATCATAACCTTATAGCTACTCATAAGAGCCGTAATCCAAAAATCGGAACTTCCGAGACTACGGCTATGACAGCCGGATATAAAGACAGTGACACGGTTGTCGATATTAGAAACAACGTTATTTATAACTGGGGTGACAAAGCTGGATACGGAGCGGAGAACGGAGCTGTTGTAAATATTATTAACAATTACTATAAATCCGGTCCGTCAACTCCTGACGACGGAAGCGTGAACAGAAATAAAAGAGCGAGGATTTTTGAGTACAGCGTAGGACAAAAATATCAGAAAGACTGGTCGGGAAAGGTTTACGCCAACGGAAATTATATTTATACGGACGACACCGATTCGGAGGGCGCCAAACAAGCCGCCGAGGCTGTAAACGCCAATAATTATCAATCTGAGACAGGGGTTTATAAAGACCCGAAGTTTCCTAATATGATAAAAGAGGATTTAAAGGAACCGAATCTTACATATTATAAAGATTATCCTATTGTAACGGCGGATGCTCAGACAGCTTATGATTATGTTCTCAAAAACGCGGGGGCGACTCTTCCCAAAAGAGATAAAATTGATGAAAGAGTTATTAACAACGTAAAGGAAAGAACCGCTCCAAACACGAATAATGAAGAGGGAGCGACGGCGCCAAATGGCGGTAAAAAAAGTTTTGGGCTTGTGGATTCTCCTGTTGACACAATTCCTAAAGGCGAGGAAAGCTATTATGATGACAGAGGGTACCCTAATTTCATAAAAGAAGAAAGAGGAGTGGATTTTGACAGCGACAAGGATGGTATTCCTGATGTATGGGAAGATAAAGCGGGACTTGACAAAAATAATCCTCATGATTCTCTGAATATTGGCCCTAACGGGTATACATGGCTTGAGATTTACTCAGAGACTATAGGCAAAAACGAGATTAATGAGTCAATACACATTAATAGTGTGGATACGTTAGGAGGGAAAAGCCAAGCCAAAATAGGATTTACTTTTAACGACACAAATAATATAAAAACTGTAGAGTTTTACAGTAACGGAGAACTTGTGGGAAATATTGATAGTTTTAGCGAAGGAGCTGTTCCCAGCGAGTATACGGTAACATTACCTTCGGGGGAAAATTACGTTACTCTCAAAAGAATCAATTCTGACGGAACATACGCTTTCAGTAATACGGAAGTTGTTTACGTGTATGAGGGGCAATACACTGGAACGGATTTTGAAGTTACATCAGAGGATGGAGCCGTGGTTTTGGAAAGCGGCGGGAACTTTTGCATGTACTCTAGTGACGGAAAGACAGCTTCAGCAACTAAAAACGGAGTTACCGAAGATTTTAACTTTGCCGCCGACGTTTCTAAAATTTCCAATCTTACAGAGGGAGCGCAGACGGGTGTTTTGATTTCATCAGGAGATAAGTTTATTAAGGTTTACAGAACTTATGAGAATAAAAAGCTTGTTTTAAAAGCTGATAAAAACGGCGTTATTTCGGAAATAGCCACTATAGGCTCAGTTGCCGCGGACCCTTATAAGGCTTCTATGATTAAAGTATCTAAAGTGGGCGACGATATTATAATACAAACCGGAAATAGTTCAGCTACTCTTTTGGAGGCCATAAAGGCGTCGTATTCCAATGATTTCGGAAGCGGAAATCTTTCTGTTTCGGCGTATACCACAGCCTCCGCGGGAAAGGAAACAAGCTCGATATTCAGAAATATTAAATTTGTGGATTCCTCTCAGATTACAAATCCTAAAATTAAAGTTCAAAATATTGAGAATAATCAAAAGCTTAGTTTTAACGAGGATGTTTTGGTAAAGGTTACTCCCGACCCTAAAGCTGAGGTTAATGAAATCGCTGTATTTTTGGGAAATAATATTATAAAAGATATTTTTTATGAAGAGGGAATAAAAGAGGAAAAGGATATTACAATTCCCATAAGTTTTTCAAATGTGGCGGAAGGAGAGTTAAAAGTTGTTTGTTTTGACAAGAATTTAGGTCAAAGTCAAGACATCGCTGGTCAGGTTGTTGTTTCGGCTGATATTACTCCATGGGAGATTGTAAATATAGGTTGTACGGAAAGCGATATACCGTCATATGTTCAGGGTACTAAAGATTATACATATAAGCTTTACGCTCCTGACGGAAATATAAGCGGGGCCTCGGATAAATACGGTTATATGTATCAAAAAGTAAATGATAATATGAGATTTTATTATAGAGTTAGACCTAATGCCAGTAAAAACGCCGGTATTATGTTTAAAGACAGTCTTGACGCCGATGGAAGATCATACTTTTTCGGTATTGAGCCAAACGATACAGCGTCGAGAGGCTATATATACGTTTTAAAAGCGAGAGAGGAAAAAGGCGGAGAATATAAGACGATTAAATCTCTCGAAACCATGCAGGATGATAAATATTTTATAATTGTTGAGAAGGTAGGAAACAAGCTTAATGTGTACAGAACCATAGGAGATAATAGGAACGAGGATTTTTATAAAACAAAAGAACTTTTAGCCGAAACAGAGGTTTCTATGGGCGACGAGTATTATATGGGATTTGCCGCTACCAGCGGAGTTCCCGACATAGGCTGGACCGTTATAGAAAGCGTTAATAAAGAAATTTCGGGTTCTTATATATGGAATATGGATTATGGTCTTGACTGGTGGTGGCAGTATCCGGAGAATGAGAGTCTTGTTCCTGGATGGACAACTGAGAGTATCGGAGGAAATGATACGGGTAAAATGGTTATTTCCACTGATTCAGATTATACAGTTAAAGGAAATATAATAAGAGAATACAGACTTGATAGCGGAGCTGTCGAAGGTGGATTTGATATTTTTATTACCGGTGAGAAACCGTTAATTAGTTTAAATCTTCAGACAGAATCGGGTCAAGTGTATAATGTTGAGTTTAACAGCGATAATATCGTTAGTGTATGTGATAATGTGTTTAAAATAGGGGATGAGGATTTCCAATACTCACGTTCTAACTGGTATAAGGTTAAGATAATTTCTGAGATTGGATCAGGCAGTGCCGATATAACACTTTGTGATTCTGATGGTAATGTTATAAGCGAGTTAAATAATATATCAGCTAAACCTTTTACAAACTTAAAGACTGTTTATAACAAAAATATCCCCGTTAAACAGGGCTTCTTTATTAGTCCCGCCGCTAATTCGCAGGGCGTGTATTATATAGATAACGCATATGTGTCATTATTGAACGAGAGGGGCAGTCTCAGAGTCGCTATCTCCGCCGCTGAGAAACTTAAAGAAAGTGATTACAGCGCTAAAACATGGCTTATTTTCACAGAGGCTTTAAAAAAGGCGAAAGAGGTTTTGGCGAAAGAGGAAGCGTCATCAGAAGAGATTGCGGCGGCGAGAGAAGAACTCACAGGAGCTATAGCCGCTCTTGAGCCTATACAGGGAGATATTCCAATAGAAACGAAGTTTTGGAATTTTAGTGAGGATAGATTTACATCGTTATCAGCCAATCTTAACGGAACCAATACGGTTGACGGACTTACATTAATTTTTGATTCTAAATCATCGATTGACGATAAATCATTAACTTTCAGTGACGGAACATCATTTACAAAGCGTTTGAAAGCTGGTGGAAGCGGAAGTTTAACCTCAAAATGTTTTAAATTCACGGTTCCGGGAAAGGCAGTTATTAAAGTATACGCTACCTCCGCGAACAGTACGACAAGAAGACTGGCTATAACGGATGGAACAAATGAGCAAGTATACGAATTGACAGGCGCCGCGGATAAGGTTGCCGAATATACTTATGATGGTTCAGAGCCAAAGGAAATTACAGTTTATGGAAAAGATGGTCTTAACTATTGCGGCATCTCGTATACATCTTACGCAAGCGTTAATAAAACCACAAGAATTACCGAATATGACAAGGCAGCGGGAATCGCTAAAATATATAACGGAACCGCTAATTTAAAGAATGCTATTATTGGTATTGTTGTAACAGACAACAATGGGAAGGTTGTTGAGTTTAAAAAGAAAGATGTAGCTATTACGGCGCCTCTGGAAGAAGAGCAGGCTGTTGAAGTAGGTGTAGCTTCTGAGAGCGGAAATGTTAAATTGTTCCTTTGGGAGAGTCTTGATACAATGAAACCGTTAGGAGATTCTTTTAAAGTTGAATAAAATATATTAAACGGCAAAAAAACGACTTATTCTTTTAATTAAGAATAAGTCGTTTTTTTGCTGTTTAAAACATATTGTTATTGTTCTAAAAAAAAAATATTAAAATATAATTTATATTACAAGGGCTGTTACAGCCTTAGAGTATAAGTATTCTCATTTCATAAAAATAGTTATAACGGACGATGTTAATAACGTATTTAAAAAGGTACGTTAAAAAATACTTTTTGAGAAGGGGGACTTTTTATGAAGTCTTTTAAAAAATTTATTATAGGATATATGTGGGGGAAAATAAAAAAAATATTTGAGGATATTGACGATGAGATTTTTGAAAGTGCCGAGGAAATAAGAATACGACTTAATAAGCCTTTATATATACGAGCGGGAACAAATGAGAGGTTTTTAAATGAAAAGGGATTTTCAGATATACATATGGCTTATACGCCGACAAGAGATGATATAAACGGAATTATGGAACTTATCAGCGGTTTTTCAGTTTACGCTTTTGAGGAAGAAATAAAGCGAGGGTTTATTCCTCTTCCTAAGGGTGTGAGGGTTGGGATATGTGGCAAGGCGGTTCTTGAAGATGGACAAGTTAAAACGATTAAAAATATCTCAGGATTTAATTTCAGGATACCCAAAGAAATTATTGGGTGCAGTGAGAAAATTATTGATTTTATAACATATCCTAAAATTTTTCATACCCTTATTGTGTCTCCTCCTTGTTGTGGAAAAACAACTTTATTAAGAGATATTATAAAGAATTTAAGTGATGGAATGGACGGAAAGTTTGATGGTGTAAATATCGGAGTAGCCGATGAGCGTTCGGAGATAGCGGGTACTTTTTTGGGAAATCAGGAAAACGACCTTGGAAATAGAACCGACGTTATTGACGGGGGGAAAAAAGAACAGTCAATTTACATGCTTTTGAGAGCAATGGCGCCTCAGGTAATCGCTTTCGACGAAATCGGAAACGCCGGTGAGGTACAAGCTGTATGCGATGCTGCGAACTCAGGTGTGAAGATTATTTGTACAATTCATTCGGAGGATATTAATGATTTGCGTACAAGATTTATTTTTAAGGAAATGGAAAAAAGAAATATTTTTGAAAGATATATTGTTTTAAGCGGTAAAAACGGAGCGGGCACCATTGAGGGAGTTTATGACAGGGATTTTAGGAAAATAATAAAATGACTGTTATGAGGTTTTTAGACATTTTAACTTATGAAAGGAGACAAAAAAATGATTCTAAAAATACTTGGAGGAGTTTTTATTATGATTTCAAGCTGTGTGCTTGGGGTTTATTATTCTTTTAAAACGGAATATAGAATTAACGACCTGTTTGAAATGAAAAAAGCTCTTACTATGCTTATTTCGGAAATTGAGTTTAATTTATCACCGCTTGCCGAGGCTATGGGCAATATTTCATTTAAAGCGGGAATTCCCGTAAGTAAAATCTTTTCAGAATTCTCAAAAAAACTTGGATCTGACGGAAATTCAGCTTTTGAGGTATGGAAGAGCGTTTTAAAGAAAGAAGCTGTTTATACGTATTTTGCCAGCGAGGATATAGAAGCTTTTATTTCTTTTGGGCAATCTTTAGGGTTTCTTGACAGACAGCAGCAACACAATAATATAAAAATGGCTATTTCTTATATTGAGAATAAAATTCCGGAATTATTGGAGAAATCAAAAAGCAATAAAAAAATGTGCAGGAGCCTTGGCGTTTTTGGCGGCGCCGCGGTTATGGTTATTCTTTTTTAGGGGGCGCTTATTATGGATATTACGGTTGTTTTTCAAATAGCGGCGGTTGGTATTTTAGTTGCCGTGTTAAATCAAGTACTTATTCGAGCGGGACGCGAGGAGCTTGCAATGATGACAACGCTTGCTGGTCTTGTGGTTGTTTTATTTTGGATAATTCAATACATAAGCACTCTTTTTGAGACGGTGCAGACTTTGTTTCAGCTTAGTTGAATTACCATTTAGGTCGGGTGATTTTATGGATATTGTTCAAATTGCGGTGATTGGAATTATTGGTATGATTTTATCTCTTATTCTAAAGAAAGAAAATTCTGGTATGTCGGTTATTATCGGTATTGTTGTCGGAATTATAATTTTTATGGGAGTTTTACCTAAAATTGAGGCGGTTATTCAAATGCTGTATAAAATAGTCTCAAAAAGTGAGGTGGATATTAAATACATAGATGTAATTCTTAAAATTATCGGAATTTCATATATTTCTCAATTTGCCTCTCAGGTATGTTCTGACGCCGGAGAAGGAGCTATCGCCTCAAAAATAGAATTTGCGGGGAAGGTTATTATTATTGTTATTTCCGCTCCTGTGTTAATGGGGCTTATTGAGATGATTTTAAATCTTATGCCATAAATACAATTTTATAGTGATTTATAAAATTTTTATGGAAAAATAACAAACCTGTTCGATAATCTATAGCGAGACAATAAAAGAATGAACAAATCAATTTTAATAAAACTAATATATCAAGAAATTCTTTTAATGCTTCTCGTTAGAAAATTCGCGAATTACCATAAACATTGAGAATGAACAAAAGATTTTCAAGGTGTTTTACTATTAATTTACTATATTGGGTAATTTTATTATGGAGTGATTACAAATGAGAAAAATTTTTATCGGCGTTTTTATTTTTTTTATTTTTACCAGTATATATAAGGTATCAGCTGAAGACGAAATTTCTGTAAATCAATATTTTGACCAGGAAAATTTTAGGGATATAAACGAGATTTTTCAAAAAAGTCAATATGGAAATGATTTTGACATTTTAAAAACGGCGGAGGATTTTATTTCAGGAAAAGTTGAACTTTCTCCTACGGCTGTTTTTGAATACTTTATTAAAAATGTTTTCAATGAGGTTTTTGAAAATATAAGTCTTATAAGAAATATAATTATTATTTGTGTTTTAAGCGCGGTTATAAAAAATTTCGCCGGCTCTCTTAAAAATAAAGAAACAGGTGAACTTGCTTTTTATATTACTTATATTGTAATGGTTATAGCTTTGTTTTCTTCCTTTGCTATATGTATATCTATTATGAAAGATACTGTTTTTACAATCGCTGAGCTTATGAAAGCCGCTGTTCCGCTTATAATTGGTCTTCTTATTATGTCAGGCGGGTCGGCGAGCGCTTATTTGTTCTCATCGGTTATTTTCTCAGCGGCCGAGTTTATTGTGTTTTTTATAGATAACTTTGCCGTTCCCCTGATTATTACAGCGGCTGTTATGCAAATTTTGAATTGTCTTTCTGAAAAGGAAATTTTGTCAAAATTTACGGAGCTTATTAAAAACTGCGTAAGCTGGGGAGTTAAGGGATGCGCTATTATTTTTATGGGTATTTTATCTCTTCAAAGAATGGGAGGTGAAAGCGGAAACGCTATATTTAACAAAACAGCTAAATTCGCTATGAATATGGTGCCTGTGGTTGGGGATGTATTCTCGGGGACTATTGAGTCTTTTAGAGTTTTTTCTGGAGTTATAAAAACAGGGATTGGTATAGCTTTTATTTTGGGAATTATTATTTTATGCGCGATTCCTATAATAAAAATTATAGCTATGATTTTTATTTATAAATTTACAGCCTCAATCATACAGCCTGTATGCGATAAAAGAATTGTAAACTGTATTGATCAGAT
The DNA here is from genome assembly GCA_910579745.1 of uncultured Clostridia bacterium. GTDB lineage: Bacteria > Bacillota > Clostridia > Lachnospirales > CAG-274 > MGBC114079. Next base: position 16,014 of record CAJTVH010000012.1, read on the forward strand.
GAGTAAATACACAGGGGTTATTTTAGGCATTGTTTTTATGGCTGTCGTAGTGTTTATTTTCGCCGCCATAATGGTGATAAGCGTTTCCGGAGGATGAGGAGGAAATTTTTAATATGTCTTTTTTATACGATTATGTGAGAAATATCGCTGTATTCATTATTTTTTCCGCTTTTGTGGAAATAATTGTTCCAAATGAGAAATATAGAGGTTATGTAAAGTCTATTTTTGGTTTTTTTATAATAATAATTATTTTAACTCCTATTTTTAATATTTTTGGCGGAGGCGAGGCTGTTTTTGATTATGTTGGAAATGAGTTTAACAAAACGATTATGGAGAAAGAGGGTAACTTTTATGACGAGAAGCAAAAAGAGATTATAAGAGAAAATTTTGTGAAAAATTTAGAGAAACAATCAAAAAAAATTCTTGAAAATCTCTGCGTTGTTCATGACGCTCGGTTTTATTTAAAAGACGATGGTTTTGACATAGAAAAAGCTGAATTTGTTGTGGAGCCGAAAGAAGAGGCTAAAAACTTTTTCAGAATCGAGAAAATTGAGACTCAAGAGGAAAAAGACAATAAGTTTTTTGAAAATGTAAAAAAAATAATTTCTGACTTCTATAATCTTCCTTTTGATAATATAAATATAAGGAAACGCTGATTAATACATTTTTGAAAACAGGAATATAAACCAAAAATTATAGAACGGAAAATTGATTTTTCTTGTATTGGATTTATTTCTTATAATTTTTTGGATATTTGGCGTATATAACTGATAGCTTATGATAGTTTTCAGATACGCCCTAGTTTAATAAAGCCGTATAAATTTTTTAGCTATGGAGATTCGTGAAAATTTTAGTGTTTCTCTTGTTATAGTTGTGATTTTATATAATTTCAATTATAGATACAGAATTTTCAAATGAGTCGCAGGCGTCTAAAATTTATATGATTTTGTAAAAGATATAAAGCTTTCAGACATGTTTTAATCATTATCTCGATGATTTTTAGCTAGAGCGTATCTGAAAACTAAAATACGCGCGAAAAATTATAAAAAATAAAACGAAACAGAAAGGCTTTTCTGTTTAATTGAACTGTTTTCGTTTATTTTTTATAATTTTTTGGATATTTCTCGTATGTATATAACTGATAGCTTATGATAGTTTTCAGATACGCCCTAGTTAAAGCGGACGGATACTGGCGTTTACTTACAAAAGAGCCAAGGAGATGAACTTATTTGATTTTTTTTAAGGAACTTTTCAGAAACAAGGAAAAAAAGACAGTTTTAAATTTTATTACAATGCTTTTAATAGGTGTTGTTCTTATTATTTTAAGTAATTCCTTTTTGAAAAAAAATATCGGAGAGGAGGAAGATTTTTCCGAGAAAAAAAACACTGAGATTTTAACAAAGCAAAGCGACTACGCTTCAGAACTTGAGAAAAAGCTTGAAAGCGCTCTTTCTTCCGTTGAGGGAGTCGGAGAGGTTAAAGTTGTTTTAACTCTTGAGAATACAGGGGAAATAGTAGTAGCTGAAGATAATTCCGTTGACAGAAGCGAAACAAGCGAAGGAAGTTCGGGAGAAAAACGTAAAACAAATAATTTGAAAGAGGAAAATAAAAAAATATTGCTTGAAAGCAATAAACCTCTTGTTTTACAGGAAATTAAACCGAAAATCAAAGGAATTGTAATTATAGCAAAAGGGGGCGGAAGCGCTGCGGTTAAAAATTCAATTATTAAAGCGGTTCAGGCTTTATTAAATATTGAGGCAAATAAAATAGAAGTTCTTAAAATGAAGTAGGAGGTAAATTATATGTTTGTTATAAAAAGAAATCAAATTATTATTACGGCTTTGGTTGTTATGATTGCCGCGGCTGGCTATTTGAATTACATAGACTCAACTCCGGCCGAGCCGAGCGAGGTTGTCGTTAATGACGAGGGCGATATTATGGGGATTGTTCCTGACGGGGAACTTGCCGCCGTAAACGGAGACGGCGGTTCTGACGACGCTTCTTTAACCGCCGAGAATGAAAGCGAGATAAGTACGTCTGATAAATCCGCCCAGGAGGAGAACAGCGAGCTTTCGGCGGCCGCTAATAACGACGAGGCCGGCGCCGCTGTATTTGTAAATACGTCAAACGATTCTTCTTATTTTATACAGGCTAAGCTTGACAGAGAGCAGGCGAGAGCTAAGCAAAAGGATATTTTAACCGAAATGATTAACAACAATAATTTGGAACAAGATAAAAAATCCGAATGCGCCAACGCTATGCTTGAGATTCAACAGAGAATTGAAAAGGAAACAGCCGCTGAGGCGATGATTGAGTCAAAAGGTTTTGACGAGGTGTATGTGAGAATAGATGACGAGACGGTTGATGTTGTTGTTAATAAAGAGAAATTAACCGATTCGGAAATCGCTCAAATTGAGGATATTATTAAAAGAAAAACAGGTGTCACAGCGGACAAAATAAGAATAAACCCTATGAAGAAAAATTAAGGTTATAATTTATAAATAAAAAATAATATTGATGCTTTTATAAATAAAATGGAATTGCTGTAGCGTTAATCAATATTTTAAAATCCCCTTAAAACTGAGTCTTTGTAGCTTTAAGGGGATTTTATTGTAAATAGTTAATTAGAGTTATAGTCAGAAACTTAAAAATAAACAAACTCATCAACGAAAAACCACTTTCCCTGTACCGCGGACGGTCGCAAAGCTTCCCTTTGCCTCTTATCCACGTTCTTCTTCCGCCGATCTGTCAAAACGATTTTTCTCTTGCTCTCTTTTGTTTGTTTTCATGTTGATTGATTAGATTTCTTTCTAAACTTTACAGCGATTATGTAGTTTCGAAAGAAATCTACTATATGAGAGATTTAATTTTTGTTTTTTGTATATAAATACTTCAGAAAAATTATTTTACCAATATTTTTTTTGAAATTAATTGTAGCGGTTTTTTTTATTTTATGTTATAATATTCCACATGATAAATTCGGTTAAGTTTAAGGGGGAGCGCGTTTATGAACATAAAGCTTGAGAATATTCTTGCCGTTATAAGCGACGAGAATAGCTATGAGGTAAAAAGAACTGATATTTTTATAAAAGATGGGATTATTTTTAAGATTGGGGAAGGTGAAAAAAACTTTATACCCGAAAAAATTATTGACGGAAAGGACAAGCTTGTTATTCCCGGTCTTATAAATTGTCATACGCATACTTATATGTCGGTGTTCAGAAATATAGCTGATGATTTAGCTTTTAACGACTGGCTGTTTAAGAATATTATGCCGAGAGAGGACAAGCTGAGTTTTGAGGACGCTTATTGGGGAGCTATGTTATCATGCGCTGAAATGATAAAGTCAGGAACGACTTGTTTCCTTGATATGCACATGTTTAAAAATCAAACCGCTGAAGCGGCCGTTAAGTCTGGCATGAGAGCTGTTATCTCAAGGGGGCTTTCGGGAGAGTCTAGAAATGAGGACGGGGCGGTGAGAAGAATTAACGAAGCTTTTGAGGAAATCGAGAAATGGGAGGGAAACGACAGGCTTTCGTTTATGCTGGCCCCTCACGCTATTTATACTTGTGGGACTGATTATATAAAATATACCGTAGGAAGGGCCAAGGAATACGGTCTCTCGCTTCATACACATTTATCCGAGACAAGATATGAGGTTGAGGAAGCTAAAAAGAATTACGGTATGACGCCGGTGGAGTATCTTAACAGTATCGGTTTTTTTGACGTAAATACAGTCGCCGCTCATTGCGTACATCTTCAGGAGGAAGACTTTAAAATCCTAAAGGAGAAGAATGTCAATGTGGCTCTTAATCCTATTAGTAATATGAAACTTGGAAATGGCTTCGCTCCGGTTTTAAAGATGCTTGAAAGCGGGATTAATATTTGTGTCGGTACGGATAGCGCGGCGAGCAACAATAGTTTAAATCTGTTTTCAGATATGAACGCCACGGCTCTTATTCACAAGGGAACAAACGAGAACGCTCAGGCGGTTGACGCTTTTAATATATTTAAAGCGGCTACAATTAATGGGGCGAAAGCTCTTTCTATTAATTCGGGGCAAATTAAAGAGGGAAAAGCGGCGGATCTCGCTATTCTTGATTTGAATTGTCCTCAGCTAAGGCCGATGAATAATCTAATGGCGGCTTTATCATATTCCGCTAATGGGTCGGAGGTTGAGACAGTTATTATTAACGGCGAGATTGTCATGGAAAATAAAAAGCTTTGTTTTGTGGATGAAACTGAGATTTATAAAAACGTTGAGAAAATCGCTCAAAAAATAAAGTGACTTTTTGTTGAAGCTTAATATTATTTTTTTAAAATTATAGGAGGTTGTAAAATTGATTAGTGAAATTCGTTGCAAAGAGCTTTGGGAAAGCGGTAAAAGAAAAATCGATTGGGTAAAACAAAATATGGACTTACTTAGAAGTATCGAGAAAGAATTTTTAGAAACCAAACCTTTTAAAGGTCTTAAAGTCGCTCTTTCCATTCACCTTGAGGCTAAAACAGCGTATTTGTGCAAAGTTCTTGCGTCAGGAGGGGCTGAAATGTTCATTACGGGAAGTAATCCCCTATCAACTCAGGACGATGTAGCCGCCGCTCTTGTTCATGATGGACTTAATGTTTTCGCCTGGCACGGTGCTACCGATGAGGAATATGAAAGGCATACATCTAAGGTTATTGAGGCGGGTCCCAATATTATTATTGACGACGGGGGAGATTTAGTTAATTTAATTCACAGCAAATACCCTGAGAAAATATCTAACGTTATTGGGGGATGCGAGGAAACAACCACCGGTATTATAAGGCTTATAGCTATGAACAGAGAGAATAAACTTAAGTTTCCGATGGTTTTAGTCAACAACGCCAAATGCAAGTATTTGTTTGACAACAGGTATGGAACAGGGCAATCGGTATGGGACGGCATAAATAGAACGACAAATCTTATTGTCGCCGGAAAGAATGTCGTCGTGGCAGGGTATGGATGGTGCGGTAAAGGAGTGGCTATGAGAGCGAAAGGATTAGGCGCTTCGGTTATTGTTACCGAAATAGACCCTATTAAAGCTATGGAAGCCGTTATGGATGGGTTTAAGGTAATGAGGATGGAAGAGGCGGCTAAAATAGGCGATTTTTTCGTTACAGTTACAGGATGCAGAGACGTTATTACAAAAAATTCTTTTGAGGTTATGAAAGACGGCGCCATTTTATGCAACGCCGGGCATTTTGATGTTGAGGTTGATGTAAAAGGTCTTAAAGAAATCGCTATTGAGGAAAAGCCAGCAAGAGATAATATTATGGGATATAAGCTTGAGAATGGGAAATTTATTTATGTTATCGGAGAGGGCAGACTCGTTAATCTCGCCGCCGGAGACGGACATCCAGCGGAAATTATGGATATGAGTTTTGCTATTCAGGCGTTAAGCGCTTTATATCTTGTGAAAAACAAAGGTTCTTTTGATAAGAATATTATTTATGTTCCCGATGAGATTGATAAAGAGGTTTCTAGGAGAAAACTTAAATTTTGGAATCTTGAAATTGATGTACTTACGGAAACTCAGAAAAAATATCTTAATAGCTGGGAAGTTTAATATAGATTTGACTAGGAGTCATAGTAATCTTTCTTTTTTATTATAAGACTTATGTTTATTAAACGTATATTATTTAGATTGCTATGACTTTTTTATGTTTATATTACAACGGTTGTGTTTAAAAGAAAACTAAGGAAAAAGTATTTAAGCGCGAGGATTTAAGTTTTAACGGAAAGGGTTTTAATTCTTAAACGTTGAAATTATTAAAAAATTAGGACATAATTTGAAAAATTTTGAGTAAAATGTTATTATTTTGTTTATAACGAAATAATAAAAGAATAAATGGGGAAGCTTTGTTAAAGTCTGATATATCAAGAAATTTTTTTGTTTTGTGCTAAAAATTCTGTGAGCTGATATAATTCATATTGGAATTATTATGGGTGGTTGAAATGCGCCGAGCGCAGGTATTATTAGTGGTATATGGATTAGAGTGAAAGGCATGAGGATATTAAATTATTGTAAGTGTTGATATATAAATACTGTTTATTTACAAAGTTAAAATTGGATTTAATATTGACCTTAATTCATAGGATAATTGTATTGACTTTTTTCGTGTGTTGTGATATAAATAATATCATATGTTTGTTGTTTGCTTTACAAATTGAGTATAATTTACATTTTGTTTTATTAAGGGTTTTATAATAATTATATTATAATATTTTCAGGAGGTACAGGTAATGGATTATAAATCGGCAGGTGTTGATGTTGAGGCGGGTTATAAATCTGTGGAACTTATAAAAGAATGTGTGAAAAGCACTTTCAGAAAAGAAGTTCTAGCGGATTTAGGCGGGTTTGGAGGTCTTTTTTCGATCGCTAAAGCGAAAGATATGGAAGAACCTGTGCTTGTGTCAGGTACGGACGGAGTGGGAACAAAACTCAAACTCGCGTTTGTAATGGACAAACACGATACTATTGGCGTAGACGCGGTAGCTATGTGCGTTAACGATATTGTATGCAGCGGAGCCGAGCCTCTGTTTTTTCTTGATTATATAGCCTGTGGTAAAAACTTTCCGGAGAAGATAGCCCTTATTGTTAAAGGAGTCGCCGAAGGATGCGGACAGGCAGGCGCCTCTCTTATAGGCGGAGAGACCGCTGAAATGCCTGGGTTTTACCCTATTGATGAATATGACCTTGCCGGGTTTGCCGTTGGTATTCTTGATAAAGCGAATGTTATTGACGGAAGTAAGACAAATGACGGAGACTTGCTTGTTGGCATAGCCTCAAGCGGAGTCCACTCAAACGGTTATTCTCTAGTAAGAAAGATTTTTGATATTTCGGAGAATAACGTGAGACAATACATAGATGAACTTGGAATGACGTTAGGGGAAGCTTTGCTGACTCCCACAAAAATATATGTAAAACCTATTCTTGAACTTATTAAAAAGGTAAATGTAAAGGGTATAAGTCATATCACGGGAGGCGGTTTTATAGAAAACATTCCAAGAATGCTCCCTAAAGGGTTTAAGGCTGTGATTAAGGAAGGAACATGGCCTGTTTTGCCTGTCTTTGAACTTATGGAACGAAAGGGCCGCGTTGAGAGAATGTCAATGTACAATACTTTTAATATGGGTATCGGCATGGTTTTGGCTGTCTCTGAGGATGACGCCAAAGAGACAATCAGGATACTTGAGGAATGCGGTGAAAAGGCATATGTTATAGGAAAAGTCACGAAAGGAGCTGGAATTGACATATGTTTAAAATAGGCGCTCTCGCTTCGGGCGGGGGAACTAATTTGCAGGCTATATTAGATGCTGTTGAATTGGGAAAAATAAATGGAGAGGTTGTTTCCGTCGTAAGCAACAAAAAAGACGCTTTCGCTCTTGAGAGGGCTAAAAAGCACAATGTTGAGGCTGTCTATATGTCAAGAAAGCTATTTAAGTCTTTTGATGAGTATGAAGACGCTTTAATCTCTCATTTTAAGTCAAGAAATGTTGATTTGATTATTTTAGCCGGGTTTATGGTTATTTTATCGGCTAAATTTACCGACGCTTTTAAAAATAAAATTATGAATATTCATCCGTCTCTTATTCCATCTTTTTGCGGAAAAGGTTTTTATGGTCTTAAAGTACATGAGGCTGTTTTAGAGAAAGGTGTTAAGCTTACAGGAGCGACCGTTCATTTTGTGGATTCCACAGCTGACACGGGTCCTATTATTTTACAGAAAGCGGTTGAGGTCAAGGACGGTGATACTCCGGAGGTTTTGCAGAAAAGAGTTATGGAAGAAGCGGAATGGATTATTTTTCCGGAAGCTGTCAGACTTTTTGCCGAAGGGAAAATAGTTATCGATAATAATATTGTTAGGAGAGTTGATTAATGAAAGTTTTAGTAGTGGGAGGCGGAGGAAGAGAACACGCTATTATATTAAAGCTTAAAGAATCACCAAGAGTAGATAAAATCTATTGCGCACCAGGGAACGCCGGAATTTCTGAGGACGCTGAGTGTGTTAATATTAAGGCCACGGATATAGACGCTTTAATGAAATTCGCTAAAGATGAGAAAATTGATTTTACGGTTGTCGGAATGGACGACCCGCTTGTTATGGGAATTGTCGATAAATTTGAGGAAAATGGCCTTAAAATTTTTGGACCGAGAAAAAACGCCGCTATTATTGAGGGAAGCAAGGCTTTTTCAAAGGAACTTATGAAGAAATACAATATACCTACAGCCTCGTATGAAACTTTTGATAATTATAACGACGCTTACTTGTACATAAAAGAAAGTAAATTTCCCATTGTTATTAAGGCGGATGGTCTCGCTCTTGGAAAAGGGGTTCTTATTTGCGGGTCTTTGGAAGACGCTGAAAAAGGTCTCAAACAGATTATGGTTGACAAAAAATTCGGCGAGTCTGGCGATAAGGTTGTTATTGAGGAGTTTTTAACTGGTCCGGAAGTATCTGTTTTATCTTTTTGCGACGGTACGACGGTTGTTCCGATGGTTTCAGCTCAAGATCACAAAAGAGCTTTTGATGGTGACAGAGGACTTAATACCGGAGGTATGGGAACTTTTTCACCGAGCAGAATTTATACTAAAGAAATTTCTGATATTTGTATGGAGAAAATATTTAAACCTACCGTATCAGCTCTTAAAAAAGAAGGCAGGGAGTTTAAAGGAATTATTTATTTTGGGCTTATGATTACTAAAGATGGCCCTAAAGTTATTGAGTATAACGCGAGATTCGGCGACCCCGAAACGCAAGTTATTTTACCACGGCTTGATTTTGACCTTTTTGATATTTTTGAGGCATGCGTAGACGGAAAGCTTGATAAGCTTGATATAAAATGGAAAGATAACGCGGCGGCCTGCGTTATTTTGGCTTCGGGAGGATATCCTGAAAGCTATGAGAAAGGTTTTACAATAAATGGCCTTGATAAGTGTGCTAAAATGGACAATATTTACATTTATCACGCTGGAACAGCTTTTAAAGATTGTAAATTTGTTACAAACGGAGGTCGAGTGCTGGGTGTTACGGGAGTAGGAAAAAATCTTGACGAGGCTATAAAAATGGCTTATAAGGGCGTTGAATTTATAAATTTTAAAAACGCGCATTTTAGGAGAGATATTGGAATAAAAAAAGTTTAATAGAATTTACAAAAATATATTTACTTTGCCTGTTGATTTTGGTATAATTGTATCAAAGGAGTGTTTGTATGATTTTTGATAAGTTATTTACGCAAAATACTGTTCTGGGGACCGCTATGCAGGCTTCGGAATTTAAAAACCAAGTTATTCTTCATAATATGGCCAATAGCGACACACCAAATTTTAAAGGCAGCGAGGTTGAGTTTGAGGGAATTTTAAACGACGCTATCGAATCCTCTAAAATTAATGGGAAACTTGATATGAGTTCTGTTATGCCGTCCGTACAAAAGCAACATTATGGATATAAAGTAAGAATAGATGAAAACAATGTTGATATTGAAACCGAAATGGTGAAATTTTATAAAAATTCGGCTAAATATGATGTTATAGTAAACAGTGTGCTTAATAATTCCAACAGACTTAATACAGTTCTTTCGGGATTTAGATAATTTTAGAGGGAAGGCGATTCTATGTCATTTTTTGGTTCTTTGGACACGAGCGCCACGGCACTTACGGCGCAAAGACTCAGAATGGACGTTATCAGTCAAAATATGGCTAATGTTGATACGACAAGGACGGAAAAGGGCGGTCCATATAAAAGAAAAGTTGTTTTATTTCAGGAAATCGGCTCAAAAGCTTCTTTTGCTCAATACCTTGGAAAGGCTATGGACTCAGACGTTGGACAGGGCGTAAGAGTTACTCGCATAGTTGATGACGAAACACCAGGAAGTCTTACATATGACCCTACGCATCCTGACGCGAACGAGGATGGGTATGTTACAAATTCTAATGTGAATATTGTTGAAGAGATGGTTAATATGATTTCAGCGAACCGATCTTATGAAGCTAATATTACGGCTATTAACACAACAAAATCGATGATTGCGAAAACCCTTGAAATCGGTAAATGAGATTATTAAAACCAGAGGAGTGAAATTATGAAAACAGATACGGATTTATTTCAAGTTCATAAGCTTGCTTTTGATAGTTTTGGCGGCAACAAGCCGGTAAAGGGAGTCGGCGGCGATGAATTTGGGGCTTTTTTTGATGCGGCTATGGGTTTATATAATGAAACAAACGTATATCAGCTTGACGCTGAACAACTTCAAATTGATTATGTCACGGGAAAAACAGATGATATTATAGCGCTTAATATGGCTCAAAACAAAGCGACGTCAGCGCTTCAGTTTACTACACAGGTTACAAATAAGGTTTTAACCGCGTATCAAGAGATTATGCGTATGCAAATGTAGTTTGAGTTTTGATTATTATGAATACGCATAAAAGAGGTGAAATAATTGCAGGAGAAATTGCGGGATTACAAATCCAAAGTAACGGAAAAATGGAATGAAGCGGAGACAGGCACAAAAGTAAAGCTTGTAGCTATTATCGCTTGTCTTATTATCGCCCTTGGTTTGACAATTTATTTTACGACAAGACCTGACTGGGTTGTTTTTGAGTCTAACGCTGATATTCAGACAATAGGCAAAATTCAGAACGCTTTTGAAGAGGCGGGAATTGATAATCAAATAACAAAAAATGGCACCGCCATCGAGGTAAAGCAAGAGGACGTCAACAAAGCCAAAGTACAGATAGCTGAAAGCAACATAACCGACACGGGATTTACTTTTGACGACGCTCTTACAGCAAACAACATGGGGCTTTCTGAATCCGACAAGGACGAGATATATTTAAGAGCTTATGAAAATGATATTGAGAGTCAAATTAAAACAATTGACGGTATTGATTCGGCGAAGGTAAAGCTTGTGTTACCTAATGACGATGTTTTTTTTGAAAGCGACAAACAAGAGGCGAGCGCGGGTATTACTCTTTACACAAGCAAGGAGTTATCAAAAGAACAAGCGGTTGCCGTCGCGAGACTTGTCGCTATGAGTGTTGACGGTCTTAAAATGGAGAATATTGAGATTGTCGATCAAAACGCTAACAGTCTTTATTCCGGCGCGGTTACTAATGCCGGGGGATACTCAACTCAAGAGGAAGTTGAGCAAACAAAGAAAAAAGAAATTGAACAGAAAATAAGAGGCGCTTTATCCCGCCTTTATGATGAGATAAATATAATTTCCAATCTTAAAATGGATTGGGACAAAAAGCAACAAAAAACCACGACATACACTCCTCCTATAGCTGATATGACAGTCGGGGTTCCAAACAGATCCACTTCTGAGGAAGAAGATGTCGTAAATGGTACGCCGGCGGACGCTCCGGGTGTTGACACAAATGATCAGAACCCAGCTAATTACGCCATGGGAGAGGATAATAACTCAACATATTCCGCTAATAAAACATCAAACGACTATTTATATAATAAAGATGAAACCGTTACTGATTATAGCGGCGGAAAAGTAGTGCCCGAACAGTCTTCTATCGCTGTTTATGTTTACAGAAACAGGGAGTATAGGGAAGAGGATTTGATAAAAGCTGGTCAAATTGACGATGAGAATACTTGGGAGAATTTTAAAGAGCAAAACGCCGCTGAGGTTAAAATGGAAATTGATCCCGATGTTGTTCAGTCAATAAGAATAGGTACTGGTATTGATAACGTAACGGTTGTGGGTTATGAGAATCCAGTGTTTATCGACGCTGTTGAGGAACCTGTCGCTATTGAGCAAATTATTATGCTCGCTATACTCGCTATACTTCTTATTCTTCTCGCTTTCGGTCTTATCAAGAAAACTCATCCCGACGAGGTTGAGGAAGTTGAGCCCGAACTTTCTGTTGAGGACTTACTTGTAAGTACTCAACTTGAGGATGAAAAAGAAGATATGATCGCTGAGATTGACACAAGCGTTGAATCCGAGTATAAGAAACAAATTGAGAAATTTGTCGCTGAAAAACCTGAAGCGGTTGCTCAGCTTCTTAGAAATTGGCTTAGTGATGAATGGGAGTGATATAAATGGCTATACCTTTTGAGGAATATACGGGAAAAGAAAAGGCAGCGATGCTTTTAATTACTTTAGGTCCTGAGAAATCTTCAGAGATTTTTAAATATTTAAAAGAAGAGGAGATAGAATCTCTTACTTTGGAAATCGCTAATATCGCTACTGTTCTTCCTGATATTAAAGAAAAAGTTTTGGAAGAGTTTTATCAAATATGTATCGCTCAGCAATATATTACTGAGGGTGGTATATCTTACGCTAAACAAATTCTTGAAAAAGCTCTTGGTAGCGATAAAGCCTTTGAGATTATTAATAAACTTACGGTATCTTTGCAAGTTCGTCCTTTTGACTTTATACGTAAAGATGACGTAAGTCAGGTTATAAACTTTATTCAAAATGAGCATCCTCAAACGATAGCCCTTGTACTGTCTTATTTAAAGCCTACTCAGTCTGCTCAGATTATATCGTCTTTAAGCGCTGACAAACAGGCTGACGTAGCGAGGAGAATCGCCATGATGGACAGAACAAGCCCGGATGTTATTAAGGAAGTTGAAAACGCTTTGGAGAAAAAACTTTCCTCTCTTATGACTACGGATTACGCCGATGTCGGCGGTGTGGACGCCATTGTTGAGATACTTAACTCTGTTGACAGAGCGACTGAGAAGAATATTATGGAAAATCTTGAAACTGATTATCTTGAGCTTTCTGAGGAAATTAAAAAGAAAATGTTCGTGTTCGAGGATATTCTCTCTATGGACAATCGTTCTATACAGACAGTTTTACGTCAGGATATAGACCAGAAAGAGCTTGCTATCGCTCTCAAAGGCTCAAGTGAGGAAGTGCAGGAGATTATTTTCCAGAACCTTTCAAAACGTCTCGCGGCCATGATAAAAGAGGATATGGAAATTATGGGACCTGTTCGTAAATCTGACGTTGAGGAAGCACAGCAGAAGATTGTTAATATTATTCGTAAGCTTCAAGATTCCGGTGAGATTATTATTGCGAGGGGCGGAGGCGATGAGATAATTGTCTAAGATTTTAAAAGCTAATCGTATAAGTGTTGACAGTGATAATAAAATCAATATAGAAGTTCCTGTATTTAGGTCGAATATACATAATGAGGACGATAAATCAAAATCCTTTAAATCTGTTAATCATGAAATCGCTTTTGAGGATTTTGACGAGCTTTCATTAACAGATGAATATGATGAGCAAGATGAGTTAAGCTTAAATAGTTATTTTGATACGGAAAACGATGTTTCTTCTGATTTTGAGTTTGACGAGGGTGAGAAAGCCGTTAGTAACGCTAATGAGGAAGCCGCTAAAATTATAGACAACGCTAAAGCGGAAGCGATGGACATTATTGATGACGCTATTCAAACCGCTGAAATAAGAAAAAGTGATATTTTTGAAAACGCTAGACAAGAAGGATATGCCGCGGGAGTTTCAGAGGCGGAGGAACAAACCGCTGAAATGAAGGAAGAGGCTCTCAGGGTTCTTGAAAACGCGAGAAGAGAAAGAGAGGATATGCTTGAAAACGCTGAAAGCGACATGGTTGACCTCATGATAAATGTTATCGATAAAATTTTGTGTAAGGCTCTTGATTTGGACAAAAGTGTTATATTAAATCTTGTAAGACAGGGATTTTCCCAGACGACGGTTACAGGAAACGTCTTTGTGAGGGTTTCTGACGATGATTATGATAGCGTGAACGAAAACAAAGACGAGATTTTTAATATGATTGACAGTAATGTAAAACTTGAGCTTATAAAAGATATGACCCTTGGTAAAGGCGATTGTATCATTGAAACGCCTTTTGGAAATATAGATTGCGGTTTAAAACAGCAATTTGAGGGATTGAAGAATAGCTTGTACTATGTTTTAGAAAACGGGTGATTTTAGTGGTTATTGATATTTCAAAATATAACTCGGTGCTTGAGAAAAGTTATATAAAAAAACTTGGGAGAGTTTCTCAGGTTGTAGGACTTACTATTGAGTCTATAGGACCTGTTGTTAGTGTTGGATGCTCTTGTTATATTAAGGCCGACAAATACAGCAAGCCTGTTATGGCTGAGGTTGTTGGATTTAAGGAAAATAAAATATTGCTCATGCCTCTTGGCGGTATGGACGGAATTGGTCCGGGAAGTATTGTCGAAGCATCTGAAAAACCACTTTCCGTTAATGTTGGAAACAGTCTTTTAGGAAGAGTTTTGGACGGACTCGGAAATCCTATGGACAACCGAGGTCCTCTTAACTGTTCCTTTGAATATCCCACAAACAACGTTCCTCCAGACCCTCTAAAAAGGAAAAGAATAAGAGAAATTCTTCCGCTTGGAGTAAAGCCGATAGATGGTCTTTTGACTATAGGCAAAGGGCAACGTGTTGGTATTTTCGCGGGTAGCGGCGTTGGAAAGAGTACTCTTATGGGTATGATAGCCAGAAATACTTCCGCGGATATTAATGTTATCGCTCTTATTGGGGAACGAGGAAGGGAAGTAAGAGAGTTTATTGAAAAGGATTTAGGCGAGGAGGGACTCAAAAGATCGATACTTGTTATAGCTACATCCGATAAACCCGCCCTTGTAAGGCTTAAAGCGGCTCAAGTGGCTACGTCTATCGCCGAGTATTTTAGGGAAGAGGGAAATGATGTTTTACTTCTTATGGATTCTTTGACAAGATACGCTATGGCCCAGAGAGAAATAGGTCTTGCCACAGGCGAACCGCCTGTTTCGAGAGGTTATACTCCTTCGGTATTTTCCGTTATGCCTAAACTTTTGGAAAGGGCGGGAACTTCTGATAAAGGTTCTATAACCGGCTTATATACGGTTTTGGTTGACGGTGACGATTTAACGGAGCCAGTTACTGATACGGCAAGAGGTATTCTTGATGGGCATATTGTTCTTTCAAGAAAACTCGCTAATAAAAACCATTATCCCGCTATCGATGTTTTGGCAAGCGTATCCCGTGTTATGAGCGATATAGTTACTCCAGAGCATAAGAAGGCGGCTTTTGAAATTAAGAAAACAATGGCTGTTTATTCCGACGCTGAGGATTTAATTAATATAGGCGCTTATGTTAAAGGAAGTAATCCTGATATTGATTACGCTATTGAGAAACATCCCGATGTAATAAATTTTTTGACGCAGGCTACTGATTCAAAAGTTGAGTTTGACGAAGTTATGCGAACAATGAATAATATTATGGGAACTTAAAATTGAAAATAAAGAAATTTTGAGGGAAATGATTTTTTATTTAAGGATTTATTGTCGGAGTGTGATTTTTAATGGCGGGATTTAAGTTTAGAATGGAGAGTTTTTTAGGAGTTAAAGAAAAAATTGAGGAACAAAAAAAGCTCGATTACGGAAAAGCTCTTAAAAAACTTGATGAGGAACAAAAGCTTCTTGAGTTATTTATCAATAAAAAAATGAGTATTATTTTAGCTATGAGAAACAGCATAAACTCAGGAATAAAATCCGCTGAGCTTAGAAGATATAATGAATATATAAGTTACATAAAAAATAAAATTGAGGAACAGGAAATTGTCGTGAAAAACGCGGAAGATTTCGCGGAGGATAAACGAGTTGAACTTGTTGAGGCGATGAAAGAACGAAAAATGCTTGATGTTCTTAAGGAAAACGACAAGGCTGAATATAATAAGGAACAGCTTTTAAAAGAACAAAAGATAGTTGATGAGATTGTGAGTTATCAATATAATAACGCGTAATTCGCAATATAAAGTTATATATGGGAGGTTGCGAGGATGGCAGCTAAAACCAAGGCGGATGTTAATGAGGTTTCCGCTCCGGAGAATGAAAATAATAATGTTAATATAGATAGTAAGGCGGAAAAAAAAGTCAATAAGAAAAAAGATAAGAAAAAGGGCAAAAAGAAAGGGAAGGGGAAAATAATTTTCCTTATTATATTACTGCTTATTGTAGGAGCCGCTGTAGCGGTATTTGGCTTTAATGTTTTTAATTTGAGAGACGAGTATGTTTATCCGGTGCTGAGGGAGGTTCCTGTTGTTAAGGACTGGATTCCGGAAGACGAGAATGCCGAGAAAGATGAATATAGTGATTTAACCAGAGAACAGCTTATTGTTCAGAATAAAAAACTTGCTTCTGAAAAGAAAGCTCTTGAGGAAGATAAAAAATCTTTGACTGATAAAATTTCTGAAAACAATAAAGAAATTACAAGATTAAAGGAGTTTGAGGCAAATCAAACAAAATTCCAAAATGAAAAGGCTGAGTTTGATAAGAGAATCGCTGAAAATGACACTAACGCTTACAAAGATTATTATGAAAGCGTTTATCCCGAAAACGCGGACGCGATTTATAGAGAGGTCGCGACACGGGAGGCAGCTGATAAAGAACTTAAACAGTATGTACAAACTTTTGAGGGAATGAAAAAGGACGCTGCCGCTAAGGTTCTAGAAGAGATGATTGGAACCGATATGGATTTGGTTGTTCGTATACTTAATAATATAAGCGCCGAAAAAAGAGGCGCTATACTCGGCGCTATGGAGTCTGCTAACGCTGCTGCCGCCGCTAAACAAATGGCGCCGGATGAACAACAATAATTTTTTAAGGAGGTGAGAAAATGGAATTGACGAAACTGCTTTTTAACAATTTAACGGTTTCAGGGAATAATATGAAAACCGCTTTTGACGGTTCCGCTAAAACGGAGAATAAATTTGAGAATTATTTGAGCGACGCTTCATCGAAGAAGAATACGGATAAAGTTTCTTCTAAAAATAACAGTAAAAATAATGTTTCAAAAAATGACGTTAAAAGCACTGATAAAACTGTTAAAGACGCTGATAAAAAGGTTGAGGAAAAAGCGGGCGAAGAGAACACCGCCGAAGAGAACACTGTCGATGAGAACACCGCCGATGTTTCTAACGATAAAAAGGTTGGGGACGGCAAAGAGGTCACGGATTCCGATGAAAAGGAAAATATTGTTTCTGAAAAGGAAGCGGAATTGCGGGAAAAAATCGCTGAGCTTCTGGGAGTTGAGGCGGATGAGGTCAAGAATGTTCTTGAACAGCTTGGCATAAGTGTTTTTGAGCTTAATAATCCTCAAAAGCTTCTTGACTTTTTACAGAAGGTGTTTCAAGCTGATATACCGTCAGATCTTTTGCTTATTGATGGTATAAAAGATATGATGGTTCAGGTTAAACAAGTTGTTGAGGAAGAAAACGTTGACTTTGACAATCTAATTCAAAATTTCCTTGATAATCGGACAGGGCAGGAGAAAGAAGAAAATTTGACGGAGGAAAATAATGTTTTAAATTCAAAAGAAACGGATATTGTTTCCGAAGTTAATGAAAATGTTTCTGATATAGAGGAACAAGGCGTTAAACAAGGTGTAGTTTCAAATGACAAAGAAAACGCTTCTTCTCGTGATAAGGAGAAGAATGAGCTTTCAGAGGTTAACACCAAGAATGTTCAGACGGAAGAAATTACGCCCATTAAAACTAATGAAAGTATGAATATGCAGAATGGTTTTAGTCAACAGGGTTTTCAAAACAACAATATGAGCTTTGAGAACAACTCTAATCTTAACAACGTAAATGGAATTAACGCCACAGCTTTTGATAATATTAATAAAGCGTTTAGTCAGGTTATTTCTAAAAATCAGACTATGAGAAACGTTAATACCGCAGATGTTATTAATCAAATTATTGATAAATTTAAAGCGGGAATTGTTAAAGAAAATGTGACTCAGATTAAAATTACTTTAAAACCTGATTATCTTGGTGATGTGGCCCTTAAAATTGTCAGTGAGAATGGAATTGTTTCGGCACAGTTTACCGCGGAAAATCAAAAAGTTAAAGAAATAATTGAGGCTAATTTTAATAATCTTAAAAATATGCTTGATGAACAAGGCGTTCAAGTTGCCGCTTTATCTGTTTCTGTAGGAGGGGAGGATTCCGAGAACGAGGGGCGACGCTTCGAGTTTGAGCAATCAAAATCCTCTAAGAGAATAAGTGATATTATCAATAATTCCGATGAGGAGGCAGAGGAGGAAAGTGCCAGCTATATTGACGAGGGCGATGTTCTTCAGACAAGTGTAAATTACACAGCTTAAAGGAGGTTATACACATGGCTAATACCAACAGTGTTAATAACGATTCACTTTTTTATGATATTGAGGCGAATAAAAATTCCGCCCAAAAAACAAGAACAGTTAAGAACGGTTCGGATTTGGATAAAGACGCTTTTCTGAGGCTACTTGTTACTCAGCTTCAGTACCAAGACCCGCTTGACCCTATGGACAATACGGAATTTGTTTCTCAGATGGCGCAGTTTACGGCTCTTGAGCAAATGAATAATCTTAATAACACAATGACAAACAGTCAGGCTTACAGTATGATAGGAAGAACTGTTTACGCTCAGATTTATAATGAGAAAACCAATAAGTATGAGGAAATCGCCGGTACGGTTGACTCAATTACTATTAAAAAATCAGGAGCTTACCTTAATATTGGTGATAAGGAAGTCGCTTATGACGATGTAAAAGAGGTCTATTCTACCGACGTTAATACAAGCATTGACAGGAACCTCGTTGTTTCTCAAGCTTTAGCTCTTGTCGGAAAATCAATTCAGGCTATTACTTTTGATGATAAGCTCAAGCCTAAAGATTTTGTCGAGGGTAAAGTAGATTATGTTAAGTTTATTAATAATACGCCTGTTTTAAGCGTTGGGGGAAAAGACGTATATACGAACGAGGTTGTTTCTGTTTCAGACGATATGCTTCTTAAAGGACAAAATATATCCGCCGTGATATTTGACGCGGCTAATAAAAAGGATATTGAGGTTTCCGGACCTATAACAGATGTTTCTATTGCTGGCGAGTCTCTTTATTTAACTGTTGACGGAAAGAAAGTTGAGATTAACGATATAAGTTCTGTTTTAAATTCTCTTTCTTATATAGGAAAAGATATTAACTGCAGTTATAAAGAAGGTGACAAGACGATTAACGTTTCAGGTAAAGTTGAGTCTGTTATAGTAAGAAATAAACAATGTTTCCTTGTAGTTGGAGAGAACGAGGTTCCTCTTTCTAAAGTTAAATAAATTAACCTATTATTTTAATTTAGGATATAAAAGATTAAAAAGTAATTTTTTATTGATTTGATGTTTATTTTATAAAATTTTAACAAACAGATAGAGTGGTGATTTTTAATGCGTATATATAATAATAATATTATATTGCCTGAAAGTATCAAAACTAAAACTCAAAAAAGTTCTGAGAATTTAAGCGGGGCAAATTCTTTTCAAAATATATTTAATAACAAACTTGATGAAAATACGTCAGTTCATTTTTCTAAGCACGCTTCAATGAGGCTTAACGACAGAAATGTCTCTCTTTCCTCTGAGCAGATTAAAAGAGTTGAAAGCGGAATTAATAAAGCCTCTCAAAAAGGCATTAATGATTCACTTGTTTTGGTAGATGACATCGCTTTAGTTGTTAATGTTAAAAACAAGGTTGTTATAACAGCTATGGATAGTAAAAATGACGGTATATTTACAAATATTGACGGCGCCGTTATTGTTTAGCCGGACCTTTTTTAGGAGGCTAAGCTGTTTTTGAATGACTGATAAAATAGCTTACGGCGCAATTTTAAGGAGGTAATTTATTATGATGAGATCATTATTCTCGGGCGTTTCTGGTCTGAGGATTCATCAAACAAAAATGGATGTTATAGGTAATAATATTTCAAATGTTAACACGGTTGGTTTTAAAAGGTCCACTACCGTTTTTATGGATGTTATTAATCAAACTTTAAGCGGGGCCACAGCCGCGAGCGACACTACAGGGAAAGGCGGTACTAACCCTACGCAAGTCGGTCTCGGTTCTAACGTTTCAGCTATTAACACAGTTATGACGGGGGGCTCAACAGAAAGAACAGATAACCCTAATGACGTTATGATTTCAGGAGATTCATTCTTTATCGTGAGCGACGCTACTGGATATTATTTCACAAGGGCCGGCGCTTTTCAAGTAGATGATGACGGAAATCTTACGGACTCAAACGGTATGAGTGTATGCGGATGGAACACAAACTCAGACGATGAGATTGTTCAGACAAAGGTAGCTCCTCTTAATCTTTATGAGGGCACAAAGTCTTACCTTAAGCCAACAATGACAGATTCTATTATTTTCAGCGGAAACTATAACGCCGAAAAAAACCCTGTGGCTGAAACTACAGTTCCTTTTTATGACAGTATAGGAAACAGGTATGTTGTTACCGCTACTTCCACATATGACCCAGCTCAACAACAGTGGACAATTAAGCTCGGTACAACGGCTACTGTAAACGGGAATGAAAAAAATAAAGTTGAGTTAGAGTTTGGTACGGATACTTTTACTTTAAAGTTTGATAAGGATGGTACTTTGTTGGAAAATGAGGCGGGAAATGAGCTGACACCAAATACTACAGTTAATTTCGCCGGCGACGCGCCTTACAATTCAACTTTTTCAGAAAACGGTCTTACTCTTGATTTCAGCGGTCTTACTCAATTCGCTACAGGCTCTAATGTAACGGCGACCAATAAAAATGGTTATGAGGCGGGCTCTCTTAAAGGATTTTCAATTGGCGGAGACGGTATTATCACAGGAAATTATACTAATGGACTCTCAAAAACCCTTGGTCAAATAGCTGTCGCTGATTTCGCAAATCCTTCCGGTCTTGAGAAAGTGGGAAGCAATTTATATTCGGCGACAACAAACTCAGGTGATTTTGACGGAATAGGTATGGAAGTAGGCGCAAGCGGAGGCTCTCTTATCGGAGGCGCTCTTGAGATGTCTAATGTTGACCTTTCTTATGAGTTTACGCAAATGATTACCACTCAGAGAGGTTTCCAGGCAAACTCAAGAATTATAACGACTTCAGACGAAATGCTCCAAGAATTGGTTAATCTTAAACGATAATTATTTTTAATGCTTTGATTTAAAAATTTTGAGTAAAAGCCTTGAGGATTTGTTTTAAACTTTTATTTCTTTGGATAGCGTCTAAAAAAGCTCTCGGCTTAATCAGTCGATTAAAGGAAAGCGAAAAGTAAGAGGATTAAGGCTAAATCCTCAAGGTATTAAACATAAAAAACAAGTTGAGATTCTAATTATCATATTTATTGAAATAATATCAAGATTTCTGAAATTTTAGTTGATGTTAAATTTTTTTTGACAAAGGTATATAAAATTAGTTATAATGTAAAGAGGTAATTCGCAGAAAAATATTTTATACTTATGGAGGAGTATTGCATGATTGTTGTTACAAAGCTAAACGATAAAGAGCTGTATATAAACAGCGACTATATTGAATGTATTGAGGCGACGCCAGACACGACAATAACAATGACTACCGGACGCAAAATTATCGTTAAGGAGTCTATTGATGATATTATAGATAAAATTGTAGATTATAAAAGAAAAATATATCGCTAATCTTATGGAAAGGGGTAACTAAGTATGGAATTAGGCGTTATTATTGGATTTTGCTCCGGCTGGGTATTTATTATTTTATCAATACTTTTAAATGCTGATATGGATTTCGGAGCGGTAATGAATTTTGTTGATCCGCCTTCCGTTATGATTACACTAGGCGGTACCGTAGCGGCGACTTTGGTCGCTCAGCCGCTTCCCAAAGTTATTACCGCGTTTAAAGCTGTTAAAAATATTCTCAAACCAAGTAAATTAGATCCTGTTGACGCTATAGCGAAGATTGTTGAGCTTGCGGGGCTTGCCAGAAAAGAAGGTATTCTCGCTCTTGAGGACGCTTCAAGCGCTATGGAGGACGAGTTTTTACAAAAGGGTGTTATGCTTGTTGTAGACGGTACTGACCCGGAGCTTGTGAGAAGTATCTTAGAAACAGAGCTCGCGTACATAGAAGGAAGACATAGGGATGTTCAAGGAGTTTGGGAGTTTATCGCTTCCATGGGTCCGGCGTGGGGTATGATTGGTACCCTTATCGGTCTTGTTATGATGCTTCAGACAATGAGCGACCCATCAACAATCGGTACGAGTATGGCGGTCGCTATTATTACGACATTTTATGGTTCTCTTGTAGCGAACTTTATATCAACGCCTATCGCCACTAAAATGAAATCTTACAGCAGTGACGAGATGCTCATGAAGGAGGTTTTAATTGAGGGAATTTTATCAATTCAAGCGGGTGAAAACCCTCGTATTATTGAGGAAAAGCTTAAAGCATTCTTATCGCCTACGTTGAGAAAGAGCGTCGGTGAGGAAAAAAATAATGACGCGCAGGCTGGTGATGAATAATGGCTAAAAGAAAAGAACCAGAAGTAAAAAAGGGCCTTGACGAATGGATGGGTACATACGGCGACATGGTTACGCTTTTGCTTTGTTTCTTCGTTTTGCTTTTTTCAATGGCTACTATCGACGCGGCGAAGTTCGCTCAAGTCGCCGCATCATTTTCTTCAGTGAATAGGATAACGATAATGGAGTCGGCGAGCAGTTCTATTCTTGAGTCTCTGGGAAACGGTATTGTTCAAATGCCGCAGGCGCAAGGCGAGGCAAGCGAGGATAATGAGGAAAAGGATAAAGCTACCGAGGAACTTGTAAAGATGGCCTCTGATTTCAAAACTTATTTTGCCCAGCAAAATTTACAAGATAAAATAGATGTTGAACAGAACGAACAGTATATCACACTTAATTTTAAAGACGGGATTTTATTTGACAGCGGCAAAGCGGAGCTTAAAGCGGAAGCTTTAGGAGCTTTGGATATTGTTTCAAACGAGCTGGCTAAATATCCTGAAAACAACGTTAAAATAGAAGGGCACGCGGACAATATGCCCATTAATACTCCTAGGTATCCAAACAACTGGTATTTATCGGCGGCGAGAGCCATTTCTGTCGCTATGTATTTCACAGAGACTAAAGGATTTTCTCCAGAGCGAATATCAGCGGAGGGTTATGGCGAGTTCAGACCGAGAGTTCCTAACGATACACCTGAAAATCGTTCTATTAACCGAAGAGTTGAAATAAAAATATTAAGCAAATATCAACCTAACGAAGATAATTAAATACATTCTTGATTGGAAGGCAGGGATTAAAATTGGAAAAAAATAAAATGATGCTTATTGTTATTATTGTTTTGCTTGTTTTACTTCTTGGAGCTATAGCTTTCGGCGGTTATTGGATTGTTACCAATTTAGGCGGAGACGAGAGTGAGACCGTGGAGGAAGTCGTTGAGGAAGAAGATAAAAGCTTAAATACTCTTATTCCTATAGGTGATTCTATTTATACAAATCTTTTAGTCGGTGAGGACAAAAAAGAACATCTTGTTAAAATCAATTTAAGTCTTGACGTAAAAGGCGGTGAGGATGAAAGTGAAGCCACCGTTATGGAGATTAATAACAGACTTATTGTTGTAAGAGATATAATGAATAATGTATTGAGAAAGAAAACTTTTGAGGAATTGAAAAAAAACGATGGACTTGAAAGCCTTAAAGATGAGATTTTGGATAAACTTAGAAAAGAGTTTAATACAAATCTGATTTCAAGAGTATTAATAGATGAGTTTTTATTACAGTAATTTTATAAAAATCTTAAGAATGTTTATTTTGGGTACATAGCCACTGATGTTAGTAATTTATAATGTTACGGATGATTTGAATAATGATATAGTTATCCGTTTAAGGTTATTTTGAAAGAGAATAAAAGTTTGAATACCGTTTTCCGTTGAGGTTCCTATTTAAGAGAGATTTTTATCCTAAGTTGATAAAAAAGAACATATCGTTAAATTATTGTAAGTCTTTTTGTGGAAAACGGGAATGAAAGTGAAAGTATTATCGCTCCCCTGGTATTAATACAAGGATTTCTACAGGGATATAACAAATTTTCTTTTAAGAAAAAAGACTTTTGAGAAATTAGATGGAAACACTGGGCTTTAAAATCTAAAAGATGGTATTTTGTGTAGACTCAGAGAAGAGTTTTGCGCAAGTTTGATTTCGCGTGTTTTAGTAAAGGAGTTTCTATTACAATAATTTTTTGAGAGTTTGAGGCTTAAGTAAATGAGAGATGCTATTATTATGCTTATTACATATTTTACTGTTATCGTTTTCGCTGGTTGTGGAAAGATTGACGATTTGGCTGATAATATATAATAAAGTGACATTGCTGGGGAAAGAGACGTTTCCAATACTATTATTTTAGCAGGCGAAGGCGAGTCTATCGCTACAAAAATTTTAGCAGGGGAAGACCCAAAAGAGCATAGCGCTGATTTTAGATTGAGTCTTTCTGTTAAATGGTGAGGAGCGAGGAAAAGTTATTAACGGTAAAATCGACTCTATAAGAGATATGGCGAAAAGCGCCTTAGAAAATAAAACTTTTAAGGAATTGAGGAAAAATGGGTGTCTTGAAAATCTTAAAAATGAGATTTTAGAGAAATTTAAAGAAGAGGTTGGCACAAATTTAATTTCAGATGTATTAGTGGAAGAATTTTTACTATAATAATTTTTTAGAATTTAAGGCAGGTGATAAAATAAATGAGTGATATTTTATCTCAAAGCGAAATTGACGCTCTTTTGAGCGCTTTATCAAGCGGTGACGATAATGTTGTTTTAAATAACGATGTTGAGGAGAAGAAGGTTAGGACGTATAACTTTGCCAGACCCTCAAAGTTTGGTAAAGAGCAGCTTAGAACCCTTGAGGTGATGTTTGAGAGTTTTTCAAGACTGGCATCGTCATTTTTAACCGGATATTTAAGAACAGCGACCCAAATTGAGGTAGCTAACGCAGAGCAGGTTACTTATAATGAATTTAGTAATTCTTTGCTTAATCCGGTTGTTCTTGGTATAATAGATTTAGGAAGCCCTATTTTAAAAGGTTCGGTTATACTTGACGTATCATCTAATATAGGTTACGCCATTATTGACAGAATCCTAGGAGGGTCGGGGGATACTCTGAAAAAGACAAGAGAGTTCACAGAAATAGAAAAAATTCTTTTAAGCAGGATTTTATCTCAGATTGTATCATATCTTGTTGAGCCGTGGGAAAATGTTTGTCATATTTCTCCAAGTCTTGAAAAGCTTGAGACAAATTCTCAGTTTGCTCAAATTATATCTCCTAACGAAATGATAGCTTTGGTAAGTTTAAGTATTAAGCTGGGAGAAGTTGAGGGACTTATAAATTTCTGTATTCCGCATCTTGTTATTGAGCCTATTATGGATAAACTTAATACCAAGCATTGGTTCTCAAGTCAAGAGGACGAGGATTTAAGCGTATACAGAAGTAAAGTTGAAGTTGGTCTTGAGGAGACCAAAATTCCTGTTTCAGTAGTAGTTGGAAGGACAAATATTACAGTTGATGAATTTATTGATTTGCAGGTAGGCGACGTTATTACTTTAGACTCTTTTGTTAATTCTGACTTTAGCGTTATGATAGGAAATTTATTGAAATTTTACGCAAAACCCGGTATCAGCAGGGGGAAAAATGCTGTGCAGATTACATCTTTAGTAGGAAAGGAGGAGTAGCTTTATGGGAGATATGCTTTCTCAAGAAGAAATTAACGCTCTTTTGGGCGCTTCCGATGATAATGGGGAAGATTCCGCAGCTGCTTCAGCAGAATTAGATATTCTTTCAAGTGAAGAGAAAGATATTTTGGGGGAGATTGGTAACATAAGTATGGGAACGGCGGCGACAACTTTGTTCGCTTTGCTTAATCAAAAAGTTAACATTACGACTCCTAAAGTTTCCGTTTTTAGCTGGAAAGAGTTAGCCGACAGATATGACAGACCTTGTGTTGGAATTAAAGTCGGTTATAAAGAAGGTCTTGTAGGAGCGAATGTTCTTGTTCTTAAACAAGTTGACGTTAAAATTATCGCCGACCTTATGATGGGCGGTTCGGGAGATGTTGACGCGGACAGCGAACTTTCCGAGCTTGATTTGAGCGCTATCGCGGAGGCTATGAATCAAATGGTTGGTTCTTCAGCCACATCTTTATCAGCTATGCTTAATATGAAAATTGATATAGATACGCCACGCGCTTTTATTCTTGACTTTAATGATGACTCGTTTTTCGAGCAATTAGGTTTTGAGCAAGACCCTATTGTCGCTACTTGTTTTAGAATGGAAGTCGGGACATTAATCGATAGTGAAATAATGCAGATTCTTCCTATTAGTTTCGCTTTGGATATGGTTAACACATTACGAAACGGAACAAGTACCGATTCTACACCTGAAACACCTAAAGAACCCGAACCTGTGGAGGCTCCACAGCCAATTCCACAGCAAGCGGCGCCTCAGCCAATGCAGCAGCCTGTATATGAACAGCCAATGCAGCAGCCGATGTATCAGCAGCCAATGTATCAACAGCCGATGCCTCAACAGATGTATCAGCAGCCAATGCAGCAGCCGATGTATCAGCAGCCTAATGTTAATGTTCAGCCGGCTCAGTTCCAGAATTTTGATATGTCCGCTGTTATGCAACAAAAAGAAAATATTGGCATAATTATGGATGTTCCTCTCGAAATTACAGTGGAACTCGGAAGAACCCATAAACTGATTAAAGAAATTCTTGAGTTTTCACCGGGTACAGTTGTTGAACTTGACAAACTAGCCGGTGAACCTATAGATATATTAGTAAACGGCAAACATATAGCTAAAGGCGAAGTAGTTGTTATTGATGAGAATTTTGGCGTACGTTTGACAGATATTGTAAGTGTTGAAGAAAGAATCTAAGATATAAAAAACAAGGAGTGAATAAAAAATGGCAGACAAAAATATTTTATTGGTTGATGACGCTGCGTTTATGAGAATGATGCTTAAGGACATACTTGTTAAGAACGGGTATAATGTGGTGGGAGAAGCCGAAAACGGCGCAAAAGCGCTTGAGAAGTATAAAGAACTTAAACCAACTCTTGTTATTATGGATATAACAATGCCGGAAATGGATGGTATTCAGGCTGCCAAAGCTATTAAGTCCGAGGATGGAAACGCGCTTATTATCATGTGTTCAGCTATGGGACAGCAAGCCATGGTTATTGAGTCAATTCAAGCCGGCGCGAGAGACTTTATTGTAAAACCTTTTCAGCCTGACAGAGTTTTAGAGGCTGTCAAAAAAGTTATAGGATAATTGTTATGTCTTTGGATTACATAATTTGCTTACAATCTCAAAGCGGTGAAAGAGACTGGTCTTCAACACTTGGGATGATAGGCCAGTTTTTTCTTCTAATTATTGTTTTTGGCGTAATATTATTTCTCGCCTATTTTTCAACTAAGTGGATTGCATCAGCAAGAATGGGAGCGAGAAATAACAGCGTATTGAAGTTGATTTCAAGTATGCCTGTCGGAAGCGGGAATTCTATTCAGCTTATTAAGGTTGGTGAGAAATATTTTTTAATAGGTGTTTCTAAAGAAAATGTTACTTATATCACAGAAGTTGACAATGATGATATTCCGAGTGACAATATTGAAAAGCCTAAATTTTCTTTTGAAAAATATTTTCGGGAATGCTATAATAAATTCAAGACAAATGATGAAAAAGAAAGCGGCAAAAAAGATAAAAAGTAATTTTTTGCGGTAAAAAAAAGTAAATTGGAGCGAGAAATTTTATGCACAAAAAAAGTTTATTAAAATTTATTATTAGCAGTATTATTATTTTTAGTGTTGTTTTAGCCGTTACATCAGTGGTTTTCGCAAGCGATGAGATATTGGGCACTCTTCCTAACATTGATATTAATATAGGCGGGGAAAGCGGTACGCAGGCGACTTCCTCAACTTTACAGGTTCTTTTGTTAATCGCGGTTATAACTTTAGCTCCTACACTTATTATTTTACTTACCTCTTTTACAAGAATTATTATTACTCTTCATTTTTTACGAGCCGCTTTAGGTACGCAGCAAATGCCTCCCAATCAAGTGTTGGTTGGATTGGCTTTGTTTTTGACAATTTTTATTATGAGTCCGGCTATTTCAAGGATAAGCGAAGAGGCTTTTGTACCTTATTCTCAAGACCAAATAAGCCAGGAGGAGTTTGTCGATAAATCAATGGAGCCTATAAGGGATTTTATGTTTAGGCAGGTTGAGAATAAAGACCTTAAACTTTTTGCCGATATTTCAGGGGACGCGTCTTATGAGAATAAAGACGAGATTCCTAATTCGGTTCTTATTCCAGCTTTTATACTTGGAGAGATAACTAAGGGATTTAAAATAGGATTTGTACTGTATATACCATTTATCGCTATTGATATGGTCGTTGCGTCTACCCTTATGGCAATGGGTATGATGATGCTTCCGCCCGCGCTTATATCCGCGCCGTTTAAGATACTTTTATTTATTTTAGTTGACGGCTGGAATTTAGTTATTGGAAACCTTATGAAAACGTTTAGGTAAAGGGGTGAGCGTAAATGTCACAAGATATGGTTCTTACCGTTGTGCAGGAAACATTGAAAGCTATTATTTATGCTTCGGCACCGCCTTTGCTTATTGGTCTTATTATTGGTCTTATTGTAAGTATATTCCAGACAGTTACATCAATTAATGAACAGACGCTTGCTTTTATCGCTAAAATTTTGGCTATTTTTATTTCGCTTATTATTTTTGGGGCATTTATGCTTACTACTCTTCAAGATTTGTTTTTAAATTTGTATTCGGATTTCTCAAAATTTATACAGTAAGAAAAGAGGCGGAATATGGATTCTTTAAATGCTGTTGCTTTAGCCGAAATTTTTTCGAACGCCGATGTTTTTATTCTTATTTTTGTTAGGATTTTAGGTACTATTGTTATAACTCCGATTATTGGAGGCTCAAATATTCCCGCTATGGTAAGAATTGGATTTTCTTTAGCTTTAGCGAGCATAGTTTTTTATTCAGGAAATGTGACTTTTACAGAATATACAGACAATGTTTATGGATATGGAGTTTTAATATTTAAAGAGTTTGTAGTGGGAATTACTATTGGATTTGTAGTTTATCTTGTTCTTAATATTTCTTATTTCGCGGGACATTTTACAGACCAGCAAATAGGATTTTCAATGGTTAGCGTATATGACCCGATTACACAGGAACAAGTTCCTATTTCGGGTAATTTATATTATTTTCTTTTATGTGTTTTATTAATCGTTACTAACGGACATCATTTTATTATAAAATCACTATTTTACAGCTATAAAGCTATTCCAATAGGGTCGGCTCAAATATTTTTAAATGGTAAGCTGGTTTCTGTTTTTTTTGGTTTGGCTATTGATTTTTTCGCCATAGGGTTTTCTATAGCTTTACCTGTTATAGCTATTATTTTAATTATAGATCTGGTATTAGGCATACTTATAAAAACAGTTCCTCAAATAAATGTTTTTGTGGTTGGTATGCCAGCGAAAGTTTTTGTCGGTTTAATGGCCGTTATGCTTATTGTACCCATGTTTTCGGGTATTACTAATATTTTTTATCAGGAAATATCGGATGCTGTACTTAATGTTATAAAGGTTATGATGTCATGAGTATTGATAACAAAAAAAAGTTTTACATTGATATAAATCTTCATTTTTTTGAGGGGGAAAAAACAGAGAAACCTACTCCCAAAAAGCTTGAGAAGGCAAGGGACAGTGGTCAGGTGGCGATGAGTAAGGAAATCGCCACGGCTATTTTATTTATTTTTGGATTTCTTTCTCTTAAAATTTTTGCCGGATATATGTATGACGGTTCGGCGGAGGTAGTTGTTCATAATTTTTCGCTTGTGGAAGATATTGACAAAATTTTTGAGAAACAATATGTTGTTGAGCTTATATTATTTATACTATTAAAAATTTTTATGATTTGTATGCCTGTATTTTTTGTGTTATTTGTGTTAGGTATTATTACAAATGTTATACAGGTTGGATGGCATCCTACACTGGAGCCTTTAAAACCAAGTTTTGGGAAATTAAGTCCTATAAAGGGGTTTAAAAGATTATTTTCGGTAAAGTCTCTTGTTGAGCTTATAAAATCACTCGCTAAAATCGCTTTTGTGTGTTATATTATTTATAATGGGATTATAGATGAGTTGCCTACTATTAAAACTCTTATGTTTATGAATGTTTCGAAAGGATATATGTATATAGGTGAGTTATGCGTAGATTTAGGCATAAAAGTCGGCTGTTATTTTATTATAATAGCTATAGCCGATTTTATTTATCAAAAGAGGTCGCATATACGAAAACTTAAAATGAGCAAACAGGAAATTAAAGACGAATATAAAAATATGGAGGGAGACCCTCAAGTTAAGGGGCAGATTAAACAAAGAATGCGGCAAGCGTCAATGCGCCGTATGATGCAGCAAGTTCCGGACGCTGATGTTATTATCACGAATCCCACGCATTACGCTGTTGCCCTTAAATATGATAAAGAGAAAGCGGACGCGCCTCTTGTTTTGGCGAAAGGCGTTGACCATTTGGCGAGACGTATTAAGGAAATCGCGAAAGATAACAAAGTTGAGATTGTTGAGAATAAACCTTTGGCGAGAGCTTTATACAATACGGTTGAGGTTGGAAACCAAATTCCACCGGAGTTATATCAGGCTGTTGCTGACGTTCTCGCGTTTGTTTATAATTTGAAAAATAAGAAAATAAATTAAATTTATTATAGATTATAATTTCATGGTGATCAGTGAAATTATTTGTGGTGTTATATAAGCAAAAAAATTATAAAAATAAAAGAAGACAATAAAATGGGTAGTTTGCCTGTGATGTATTTATTTTTAATAATTTTTTTGATATTTTTTAAGATAGAAAAATTATTTATAATTTTGATAGAATATATTATTTATTATGTTTTAACAACTGATGTGTAATTTTCTCACGCACTCTAGAGCATATCTGAAAACTAAAATACGCGCGAAAAATTATAAAAAATAAAATTAAACAGAAAGGCTTTTTTGTTTAATTGAACCGTTTTCGTTTATTTTTTAATAATTTTTTGGATATTTGGCGTATATAACTGATAGCTTTTCAGATACGCCGTAAGTAAAACAAAAAATAATTTATAAACAAAAATTCAGTTGTTTTTAACATTGACAGGTCTTTGACAAATTATC
Organism: uncultured Clostridia bacterium; assembly: GCA_910579745.1. GTDB lineage: Bacteria > Bacillota > Clostridia > Lachnospirales > CAG-274 > MGBC114079. Next base: position 47,107 of record CAJTVH010000012.1, read on the forward strand.
AAAAAACCTGAATTATTTTAACAAAGAAAAGGAGTTTTAATATGAAAATTCGCGAAATGCTTCTTGGAGTATTTATTGTTGCAATTATTCTTATTATTGTTGTTCCGCCTCCGGCAGGTTTTTTGGACTTTTTATTTATGATAAACATTTTTTTATCATTACTAATTTTGATGAACGCTATTTACTCTAAAAAGTCACTCGAAATGTCAATGTTTCCTACTTTGCTTTTGATGACTACATTATTCAGAATTGCGCTTAATTTATGTTCTACCCGTCTTATTCTCGGAGATGGATACGCGGGTGAGGTTGTAGCTACTTTCGGCAACTTTGTCGCGGGCGGTAACATGACTGTTGGTATTATTATGTTCGCTATTATTGTTATTGTTAATTTTATGGTTATTACCAAAGGTTCTGACAGAGTGGCGGAGGTAACGGCGCGTTTTACCCTTGACGCTATGCCTGGTAAACAGATGGCCATTGACGCCGACCTTAACACCGGTCTTATTAATGAGGAAGAAGCTAAGGCGAGAAGAAAAGAAATTCAAGATGAGGCGAGTTTTTTCGGTTCTATGGATGGTGCGACTAAATTTGTTAAGGGAGACGCTATAGCGGGTATTCTTATTACTTTTGTTAACTTAATAGGCGGTATCGCTATTGGTATGCTTGGCATGGGTTTAGCCTTTGGCGAGGCGGCGGAAAAGTTTACTCTTATGACTATAGGAGACGGTTTGGTTGGTCAAATTCCCGCTCTTATGATTTCAACAGCCACGGGTGTTCTTGTCACAAAGGCCACTGATGATACTAATATAAGCAGTCAGCTTACAGGACAGCTTTTCTCTAAGCCCATCACTTTATATATAGCGGGGGCTGTTATGATATTTTTAGGTGTTTTCACGCCATTACCTATATACTTTTTCGTTCCTTTTGGACTTTTGCTTCTTTATTGTGGTTACGCTTTGGACAGAGCGCAGAAAGTTGCCGCTATTCAGACGGAAATTACTACTGATGACTCGGAGGTGGAGGAAATCAGAAAGCCGGAGAATGTTATTTCTCTTTTAAATGTAGATCCTATTTTACTTATATTTGGGTATGGTCTTATTCCTCTTGTAGATAATAATCAGGGAGGCGACCTTTTAGATCGTGTTGTTATGATAAGACGGCAGATTGCCCTTGAGCTTGGAGCGGTTGTTCCGGTTATTCGTCTTAGGGACGATATTAAACTAAGTCCAAATCAGTATAGAATTTTGATTAAGGGTGTTGACGTAGCCGGCGGCGAGATAATGTTTGACCATTATATGGCGATGAATCCTGGTTATGTTGAGGAAGAAATTGATGGTATTGAGACAGTAGAGCCTTATTTGGGGCTTCCAGCTTTATGGATTTCAGAATCTCAAAGAGAAAGAGCCGAGGCTTTCGGCTATACTGTTGTTGACCCTCCAGCGATTATAGCCACGCATTTGACAGAAATTATAAGGAATAATCTCCATGAGCTTTTAAGCAGGCAGGATGTTCAAAATTTGGTTGACAATATCAAAGAAAATCATCCTGTGCTTGTTGAGGAACTTATTCCGAAGCAAATGTCTATAGGCGATGTGCAGAAAGTTCTCGCTAATCTTTTAAATGAGGGCGTTTCCATAAGGGATTTAGTTACAATTCTTGAAACTTTGGCTGATTATTCTCAACTTACGAGAGATACAGATATGCTTACCGAATATGTAAGGCAGTCTTTAAGAAGATCTATTTCTCAAAAATATTTTGGTGAAGATGTAAATAACAAAGTTATTACTCTTGACCCTCAAATTGAGCAGGAAATCAGAGACAGTGTTCAGCAGACGGAACATGGTTCGTATATTTCTATGGATCCTGACAGAACGCAACAGATTTTCGCGAGTCTAAATAAGGAGATTTCTAAGCTGACTTCTTTAGGCTTACAGCCGATTATACTTACTTCTCCTATTGTCAGGATCTATTTTAAAAGGCTTGTCGAGCAGGTTGCTCCGGATTTAATTGTTTTATCTTTCAATGAAATTGAACCTAATGCTGAAATTCAGTCTATTGGAATGGTGGGTATAGCATGAAGATGAAAAAATATGAGGCTACTACCGAGCAGCAGGCTATTGAGATGGTTAAAAACGAGCTTGGAATGGATGCCATAATTTTAAATATAAAAAAAATTCAGCCAAGAGGGTTATTTTCTTTTTTCAGAAAAACTAAAGTTGAGGTTACCGCGGCTTATGAGGATAAACCTCCGATTAAGGTTTCTAAAGAGGACGTTAATAAAAATAACGCTTTATCTGATAAGGCGGAAGCTTCGGACGATGAAAAAAGAAAAGCTATCCTTCAAAACGTTGAAAACGAAAAATCAAATACTATCGAGAAACAACGAAAAACTATTAATGAGCTTGAGAGAAAGCTTTATGACGCGGAGGGACTTCTTGAGCAGGTGATGAAAAAGCTTGCTGTATCTTCCCGTAGTTTTGAGGGTTCGAGGCAATATGATAACACTATGCTTCAATTTTTTTATGAAAGGCTTGTTTCTCAGGGGGTTTTGCCGGAAATCGCTGATATTTTGCTTCAGGATATTGAAAATATTGAGGATTTGGATAATTTGGATATTAACTTAATTGTAAAAGTGGTGTATAATAGAATAATAAAGATACTCGGCGAGCCTCAAATTTTAAAAGTTCACAAGACGGAGAGAAATTATGCAAAGAATGTTGTTTTTATCGGCCCTACGGGAGTCGGTAAAACTACTACGATAGCTAAGTTGTCGTCTCAGTTTATTTTTAAGGATAAACTGAATGTTGGTTTTATTACCGCCGATACTTATAGAATCGCCGCGGTTGAGCAACTTAAAACTTACGCGGACATTCTTAATTCGGAGGTTGGCGTTGTTTACAGCAATGAGGATGTTGTTGAAAAAATAAATGAGTTTAAGGTTGTCAATGATGTGATTTTTATTGACACGGCGGGAAGGTCGCATAAAAATTCCGATAATCTCACTGAGCTTAAATCATTTTTGGAAGCTATTCCCGGCGCGGAGATTTATCTTGTTCTCAGCATTACGACCAAATATGAGGATTTATTGAGTGTTATTGAATCTTATTCCAAAATAACCCATTTTAAAATTATATTTACTAAGCTTGATGAAACCTCAGCTCTTGGTTCTGTTTTAAATATTTGTTATGAAACGGGAAAAGAAATTTCTTATGCTACGGACGGACAGAATGTTCCGGATGACATAGATATTATTAAACCTGAAAGAATCGCGAGAGAGTTATTGGGAAGTGGGTAAATGTTATGATGGACCAAGCTGATAATCTGAGAAATTTAATAAACAGAAATAATCTTGAGCAGGCGACTAAGAAAGTTGAGCTTTCATCAAGGGTTATTACTGTTACAAGCGGTAAGGGCGGAGTTGGCAAAACTAATTTTTCTTTAAATCTTGCTATTCAACTTAGTAGGTTTAACAAAAAAGTTGTTATTATCGACGCTGATTTTGGTTTAGCCAATATTGAGGTTCTTTTTGGCATTCTGCCAAAATATAACCTTGCCGATGTTTTAAGAGGGGAAAAAGATGTTGAGGAGGTTTTAACTGACGGGCCTATGGGGATTAAATTTATCTCGGGGGGATCGGGTCTTAAAGAGCTTTCAAATATTACGGAAAAGCAGCTTAATTATTTTATTAATAATTTTTCTTATCTCGACGCTATTTCAGATATAATCATTATAGACACAGGTGCGGGAATTTCAAAATCTGTTGTAAATTTTATTAAGGCGTCTGACGAAACCATTATTGTAACAACTCCTGAACCTACTTCTATTACAGACGCGTATGCTCTTATTAAAACCATTAAAGAGGAAAGTTTCGGTGGAATACCTGACTTTAAAGTTGTTGTAAACAGAGCGGACGACGATAATGAGGGAGATGAAATATTTAATAAAATATCAAGGGCTTCCTCAAAATTTTTAGGAGTACACTTACAAAACTTAGGATATATACCTTATGATAAATTTTTAGTGAAAGCGGTCAAACATCAACAGCCCGCTACATTATGTTTTCCTAACTGTGAGTTTACAAAATCCATTGAAAAAATAACAAATATTCTTATGGACGTTACAGTTGAGCAGAGTTCGGATAAATCGGGAATACGGGGATTTATGAAAAGGCTTGTAAACATTTTTGGGAATTAGTTTGGAGGTGGCATAGTATGTCTTTGCAACACATAAAAACGGGAAATAGAGTAGAAATTCATTTGAATAGGGGAAATGACATAAAATACACGAGTTTAGTCGAGGAAAATTATGAAGACGGAAAGCTACTTTTGTATATACCTATGATGTATGGCAAAATTATAAAGTTACCGATTGACGAGGAATATTCATTTACATTTGTTACAGAAAATGGTATACTTAAATATAACGCTCTTATAAAAGAATATGTTTATATGGATGATTTTAATTTTATGATTATAGAAGTAAAGTCAGAAATCGAAAGAGTTCAGAGGCGTGAGTTTTTTAGATTTGAATGTGTTTTGCCTCTTAAATTTACTGAGGTTTTGGACGGTGAGGAAAATGATAAGTCTTTATCGGACGGAACTATACAGGATTTGGGCGAGGGAGGTATACGATTTTTATCAAATGAGGATATTGAAGTAGGAGACAGACTTAAATTTTTCATTACTTTAAATTATGACCGTGCGGTAGCGATAGGCGATATATTGCATAAACAGGAATATCCTAAATCTAATTTTAAGTTTCAATATAGAGTTCAATTTTTTGATTTACAACAGCAAGAAAGAGATAGGATTCTTAAATACATATTTTTTGAGCAAAGATTTAAAGCGAGAAAAGACAGAGAAGAAGTTAGTATGGATGATTAAAAGCTTATTTTTTATTAATTATGTACTTTATTTTAGCTGTTTTTTGATGTAATGGGAGTAGTGATAAATGAGTTCATTTAGCAAAATGATTGTTGTTGGTATGGCAGATTTAAATGTGACAAAAAGTCCAGGAATCCTTACAACACTTGGATTAGGGTCGTGTGTGGGTATTTCTATTTATGACCATGTTAATAAAATAGCAGGGCTTGCTCATATAATGCTTCCCGACAGTTCACAGATTAAAAATAATTCAAATGTAGCTAAATTCGCGGATTCCGCTATTAAGAAACTTATTATGGATATGTGTATGGTTGGAGCGAGGCGTGATTTTCTTAAAGCGAAAATAGCGGGAGGAGCCCAAATGTTCGCTTTTGATTCCACGAATGAAAATATGAGAATTGGTGATAGAAATGTTGAGGCGTCCACAAGGATTTTACGGATGTACAATATTCCTATTGTCGCCAATCATACAGGCTCTAATTACGGAAGAACCATTGAGCTTTACGCGGAGGACGGCAGGCTTATTGTTAAAACTATTGGTCACGGAACTTATGTTATATAAGGCGGTGAAAATATGATTGAAAAGTTACATATTTATATTGCAATTATTGCTGCGCTGATTGTTAATATTTGTTGTATTGTTATGTCAAATTCTCTATATACAAGTGTTTTGTATATTATTTTAACTATTGTCGCGTTTTATGTGATAGGAATTTTTGTACGTAATTTTTTTGTTAAAAATTTTTATAATGAAGATAAGGTAAATATGGAGAATGAGCAAAATTCAGAAGCTGAGATAGCTGAGGAAGACGGTGTTGAAATATCACAGGACGCAGAGGAACAATTAATTTAACAGATTTAAGTCAAGCGGGTCTGTTTCTTGTACAATTGGGTACTTGCTCACATATATTATAAGTAGGTTTGAGAGGGCAGATTTACGTGTGTTTTTTGACAATTTTTTATAGGCGGGAGGGCAATTAATGGCTGATAACATACAGGATTTATGGCAAGCTTACAGAAGCGCGAAAGAGCCAGCAATTAAAGAAAAGCTTATATTGGAATACGCTCCTCTTGTTAAACTTGTCGCGGGAAGGATAAGCATTCATATTGGTCAATATGTTGATTTTGATGATCTTATCAGCTATGGAATATTTGGTCTTATTGACGCTATTGATAAATTTAATATGGACAAGGGCGTTAAATTTGAAACTTACGCCTCGCTGAGAATAAGAGGCGAAATTATTGATAATATCAGAAGGCTCGATTGGATTCCGAGAACATTGCGACAAAAAAGCAAACAGCTTGACAAATATTATTCTAATCTTGAGTCAGAGCTCGGAAGAGAGCCGACTTATGAAGAAATCGCGGAACGTATGGAAACTTCTGTTGACGAGGTTAAGGATTTAATGCAGAAATCATCGGCGTTATCGTTAATTTCACTTGATGATTATATTGATACGAATAAAGACGTGACAGTCGCGGACGTTGTTCAGACTAAAGCCGATACACCCGATTTGAGTTATGAAAAAAAAGAGGTTAAAGAAATACTTATTAACGCTATAAATAAACTTACGGAAAAAGAAAAAAAGGTTGTTACGTTATATTATTTTGAAGAACTTACACTTAAGGAAATAAGTAAAGTTATGAGTGTTTCGGAGTCAAGAATTTCTCAGATTCATTCGAAAGCTATCGTTAAACTTCAAAATAAGCTTGGTAAATATAAGTCTATTTTATTTTTGAATTAAGTTGGGAGTTGATTTTCATGGATGAGAATATTTCAAAAAATGAAAGTATTGATTTGGATATTTCCGCTGATAAAATGAGTGTTTCTATAATTTTTACAGAGCCTATTAATAATGGGAGTCTTCTAACTAAATCGGATATAGTAAGAAATTTAAACGGTAATGGTATAAGATATGGAATAGATGAGAATTTAATAGATGAGCTTCTTGCTAACAAAGAGTATGGAAGATGGTTTAAGGTAGCGGAAGGAGAAGAACCTCAAAAAGGCGTTGATGGATATATTGAGTATTTTTTCACTACAGATAAAAAGTCATTAAAGCCTAAAATGCTTGACGACGGTTCAGTGGATTATAAAAATATGAATCTTTTTGAAACCGCTGTTGAAAATCAAACTCTCGCTATTTCCCATCCTGCTGTTCCGGGAAAAGACGGGATGAATGTTTTCGCTAAAAGTATTCCGGCGGAGCGTCCCAAAAAAGCTCCCGCTCTTCCAAAGGGTAAAAATACAAAAATTCTTGAGGACGGCGTTACTCTTATTTCGGAAATAAGCGGAAGAATTTTTTATATGGACGGCAGAGTAAGCGTATTTCCTATACTTGAGATTATGGGGGATGTTGACAACTCTACGGGAAATGTTGAGTTTTTGGGTACTATCGTTGTTAAAGGAACAGTTTTGTCGGGGTTTTCAGTCAACGCGGGGGCCGATGTGGAGATAGAGGGTGCTGTTGAGGGCGCTATTATTAAAGCGAAAGGCAATGTTTTACTTATGAAAGGCGTGCAAGGCGGAGGAAAAGCTGTAATTGAGGCTGGAGGAGATATTAACGCTAATTTTATTGAAAGCAGTACTGTATCCGCTGGCGGAAACATAACAGCTAATTCTATTATGCACAGTAAAGTTCGCTGTGGAAATATTTTGAATCTTGTCGGCAAACGAGGTCTTTTTGTCGGAGGGAAAGCGGTTGTCGGAAGTAAAATTGAGGCGAAAGTAATAGGCTCAAATATGGCTACGGTTACGGAGCTTGAGGTAGGAGTTGATCCTGTTCAGCTTGAGGAATATAAGCAAGCGGTTCAAAATATTGAAAAATATAATGAGCAATATAAAGAAACGGAAAAGGTTATTAATATCATTCAAAGAGTTGAACTTACTAAACTTACGGATGAAAAGAAAAAGATGCTTATGGACGCTATCAGGAACAAAATTGTACTTAAGTCAAAAATAAATGAGAATCAGCAGAAAGTTGAGACGATTATGCCGAGACTCAAACAAAAAAACGGCAGGGTTTCAGCCAGCAATGTTATTTACTCAGGAGTTAAAGTGACTATAAACGACGCTGTTATGTATGTAAGAGACGATTTACAGCATTGTTCTTTAATTAATAATAAGGGCAAGGTTTCTGTCGGCGCACTTTAATTTAAAAAGTTTGTGGTGTGTTAGTTTTAGAATGTTAAGTATTTTTATTTATGTTTGTATATTATTATAATTTTAAATATTGTTTTTAAGCCTATTTTAGAGAAGGTGATTTTATGGCTATTCAACCTATTGATTTGCAGCTTATGATGAACAGGTCTACGGAGGTAAATCACTCAAACACTCAAAATCAAAGATATGACGCTCAGCAACAAGCTTTTAACGCCGAGTTTCAGCATCAAATCGAACAAACCGCTAATCAAACAAACGAGGTAAGCAAAACAGAGGAAAACGCTATTAAAGACGGACAAAGCAGAAACAAGGGAAGCTATAAGGGCAAAAAAGGCAAAGGCAAAAAGGATGATGAAAAAAACGTTAAAAAAAATAAAAGCACGAGTCTTTTTGACGTCAGTATATAGTTTTTAAGGAGATAAAAATGTTATTTGACATTATATTGGTATTATTAATAATTATTGGGATAATATTGGTTATTTTTGCTTACGCGAGCAAGAAAAAAGACAGTGGTGATAATGATTATTTTGAGGCTAACGCCTCTGTTCAGCTTGTTAAACAAGCGATTGATGACGCGGATAACGCTATTGAGCAGCTTAATAAAATATCTTCCAATATATTTGAGGAATTTGAGGAAAAATATCAAGAGCTTTTATTTTTATATCAAATGATTGACGATATGAAAGAAAAAAGAGCGAGAATTGATTTTAATACCGAGTCTCAAAAAGAGGTGAGTTTTAATAGAAATCAGGGTTATTCCGAGTCATTTAATTCTTTTAAAAATCCTAATCTTGAGAAAATCAGAAGTATGCGAGCGCAAGGTCTTTCTATAGCGGAGATTTCCAAAGCACTTAATATGGGGCAAGGTGAAATTAAGCTTATTTTAGAACTTGGAAAGGCAAGGTGATTTTTCTGTGGAAAAAAGAAGTTTTATTTTAGGTCTTGGGATAGGGATTATTGTTTCCGTGATTATTATTTGGTCAGTATATAAGATTTCCGGTATTGGAAATGATGATATTACGAATTTGGAAATTGAGAGAAGAGCGAGAGAGCTTGGTATGGAGTATTTTTCAGAGAACGTTTCGGAGGAAAGTTCTGAGATTTCAAGTGAGGTTATAACATACGCTCCCGCTGTTTATGAGGCTGAGACATCTGTAGCTGAAACATACGGAAACAAGGAGGAATTACCTCAAATTGAAAATAGTGTTAATGATGACTCTGAAAAGAAAAATACATCTAATAATGTTTTGCCGAATAAAAAAGTTTCAGAAAACAAAAGAACTGAAAATGATAAAAACAAGAAAGAGGTTTTTAACGGGATTGACGGAAATCCTGAAAAAGAGGATATGTCTAATGCCGAGGGCACTTTTGACGGGAAGGAAAATTCTCCTATTGAGCAAACGGGCGAATCTCTTGTGGACGTAACAATAACCGCTGGTACGAACGCGAGAAGAGTAAGTAATATTTTCGCTGAAAAAGGTATTATTGAAAACGCCGCCGAATATGAGAGGTTTTTAATTGATAACAAGAAAACAAAGAGCATAAGAACTGGTAATTATAAAATTCCTAAAAATATAGGCTATGAGGAATTGACTAAAATAATTATTGAAAAACCCAAGAGGTAATTGAAACAGCGTGAATTATTTTGATTTGCGCTGTTTTTTTAAAATATTAGGCGTTAAATGTATTGGACTTTTTTTGAATGTGTGTTAAAATTATAAAATATATAAAAAATAAAATATATTATGGTAAAGCTTTGTTTTACGCTAATCTCGCTAAAAAAATGATATAATATACAAGGCATTATAGCAATAACTGCTTTATTTCTCATAATTTTTTGGCGTGTTTTTTCAGTCAATTAACTATGAAAACACTTATATTTTTAAAGAGTTTGTTATTTTTATATTTTAATGAAAGTTCGATGATAATAACGGCGAAACGCAGTTTCGCGCGCGAGTTTTTGTTAAACTTTTTAAAAAGTTTGCGTAGTTTGAGGCAAAGCCTCAAGGTTTTTTGTTTTGAGAGCGTTTAATTAAATTTTTTTAAATATTATAAAGGGTGTGAAATTATGAACAGAAGAATAATAAGTTTAATAATGACGTTTATTTTGATTTTTTCTTATTGTTATGTTTGTGACGCGAGTGAGAAAGATATTTCTGCTGTCTCTGTCGCGGCTTTTCCCGGAGCGGAGGGAGGAGGAATGTATTCAAAAGGCGCAAGAGGTGTGGAAGCTCCTGAGGTTTATCATGTTACAACTCTTGAGGACGGCGGAAAGGGTTCTCTTAGGGACGCCGTTTCAAAAGGAGGTCGCTTTATTGTATTTGACGTGGGCGGAAATATAAAATTGAATAGAAAATTGGATATATATGAAAGCAATATCACCATTTTAGGGCAGACTGCCCCTGGAGGGGGAATAAACATAGATAACGAGTGTGTTTCAATAAAAGGCAGTAATATAATTTTAAGGTATATGAGATTTAGAATGGGGTCTAAAACCAAAGAGGAGGATACAGTTACGGTATTAGACGGACATGACAATATAATAGACCATTGCAGTATGAGTTGGGGCGTTGACGAGTGTTTGTCTGTTTACGCCGTAAAAAATTTTACGGTGCAATGGAGTATAATTTCGGAAAGCCTTAATAATTCAATACATACAAAAGGAACTCATGGAATGGGCGGAATATGGGGCGGAATTAACACGACGGCTCATCATAATCTACTTGCCACTCATAATAACAGAAATCCGATGATAGGAACAGGCGCGACGGTACACTCACATGATAATACTCCGGATACAGACGGACTGGTTGATGTGAGGAACAATGTTGTTTATAATTGGGGAAACTCAATAGCTTATGGAGGACAGAACGGCGTTAGGGTAAATTTTATAGGAAATTATTATCGTCCTGGACCGGCGACAAAGCCCAATAAATTAAAAACGATTTATAGTCCTCATGGAACAACCGGCGAGAGCAACTCGCTTCCGCAAAATGGGGGAACAACGGGAGCGGGAAAAGGTAAAATCGGATGGTCAACCACTCTTTTTGTTGATAAAAACATTATTGAGGGTGTGGATGATGTAAACGAGAATAATTGGGCGGGAGTTAAACTGAATTCTGATGTGGGAGTTTGGGAAGGGTCGTGGATAAAATGCGAGAGTATAGAGGATGGGATATATGTTGACGGAATACTTAAGCCCAATGACGAGTATATATATGATTATCCCATTATTACTCAAGCTCCTGAGAAAGCTTATGGGGAAATTATAAAATACGCCGGAGCGTCGAAAGTGAGAGACAGCGTTGATGTTAGAGTGGTAAACGACGTAATTAACAAAACCGCTCCAACGGGAAGCAAAAGCGGTTTGGGACTTATTGACTCTCCGGATGATGTTGGAGGATTTCCTGTCATTATGGGAGGGGAAAAGCCTATAGACAGCGATAACGATGGTATACCTGACTATTGGGAAGATAAAAATGGTTATAATAAATTTGATTTTACAGATTCCGTGAGAATTGAGAAGGATGGGTACACTCCCTTGGAGAAATATTGTGAGGATATTATTGTTCCGAAAGGAATTGTAAAAGCCGATAAATCAGCTTTAACCAATGAAATATATACGGCGCTTAAAATCAAAAGATTTGGATATACTGAAAATTCATGGCTGGAATTTGAAAAAGCTTTACGAGAGGCGCAGAATACGGCGGGAATGGTTTATCCAACAAAAGAAGAAATTGATAACGCTTTAGAAATTCTAATAAAAGGCAAAGAAGCGCTTGAGGTTGACGCGAAATATGAGATAAAGTCTTTAATAGATAAAGCGGAGAGTTTAATTTATGAGGAATATACGGAGGATAGTTTTAGATTAATGCTTCAGATACTTGGCAACGCTAAAAAAGTATATGAAGATCAAAACGCCGATATTTCCGAGATTAATGATATATCTTTAAAACTAAATAACGCGTTAAATAATTTAAAAATTAATTATAAATATAGACTTAGATCAAAAGTCGAAAAAGTGAGAAAGTTGAATCAAATGAATTTTGATGTAAATGGTTTAGAGGAATTATTAAATGTTTTGGAAACCGCGGATAATACTTTGGCGGAAGGCGATTATGCTGATGAGTTATATAAAAAACTGTTTGACGATATAGAAAACCAATTACACAATTTAATTTCATCGAAGGACAAGGCTGAAAGGGTTACAGGTGATTTTGAGAAAATGGTTTGCTTTAACATCGCTAACGGGACTTACGGTGATTATCAAGTTGTGCTTTCAGGGAATAATGACAGTGCTTATGTAAAAGAAAATATCGCGGGAAATATTTCCAAATCTTTTATCTTAAATGACAATAGTGATAAAAGAACAAGTTTTAAGCAAAAGTTTAAGGAAAAAGAGAAGGGCATATTAAATTTTAAAGGGGATTTTTGTTTTTTAAGCGAACCTTTAAGTGAAACGATTTTTTTCAGACTGGCTGATTATGATTATGTAAAAAACTCATCAAATAATTTTTTTGACGTTTCTGTAATACAATCAAATGGAAACGCGTATTTGAGATGCAGAAATTATACAACCGAAGAGATTGTGTCAACTAAAATAAGTGAAATTCCTTTTGAGAAAAATAAATGGTACAGTATTTCAGTGACTGTTGATACGGTAAAAAAAGTTTGCAGGGTTTCTTTTGAGGACACATTATCGGATGATATTAATTTAAATATGGAAAATGTCGGAGTGGACAGCTTTTCGATAGAAACTCCAGGAAGCAAATCATCTGTTTTAGCTATGGACAATATTACTTTTACAAAAACAAAAAAAGATTATGAGATTAATAATTTTTCTGTAAGTGAAAATTCTCTTTCAAATGGAAAAGTTACTGTAAAGACGGATTTAATAAATTATGATGGAGATGAGAGCGTAAATTTTATAACGGCAAGCTATGAAAATGAAAAACTTGTCGATATTGATTTTAAAAAATTAAATATTTCAAAATTAAGCGAAATAAAAAATATATCTTCCGAAATTGAGATAGGCGAAAATTCAAAAAAACGTGAAATAAAGGTTTTTGTTTGGAATGAGAGTATGAGGCCCTATTGCTTTTTATCATATCCTATAAAGTAATATTTATATAGGATTATAGAACAAAAATATACAATAAATTCATAAGTTATAAGGTGTTTAAGAAAATTACAAAGATTGTATGTGCTGTTTGAGAATTTTTTGGATGTTGTCAAAATTATACAAATAGTAAGGTTTTCCAAAATAAAAGCGGTGTTTTTATTTAACATAATAATCTCAAGACATGGGAAATAAGATAAATGTTATTAATTTTAAGCACAAAAATTTGTTTTAACATGATGTTGATATTTTATCTATAAAGCTGAACAGTGTTTAATATAAGTTTGTATTTAGTGACATTTTATAAGTTTTTAGAGAAAGCTAATTGGTTTTTGTAAGTTCTTTTGATATAAGTTTTAATTTTGTAACATATTTTATAAAAAAAGTTGTAATATGGTGTTGATATTATTAAGAATATATGGTATAATTTCTCATATAGATGATATGTTATATACATAGCGATATTGTAAGAACTTGGGCGGAAAATAAAAAAATATTTTATTAGGGGTTGTCTTAAAACTAAAATATTTAAAAAATCATAAAAAGATAAAACAAACTTGAACAATGTTTGTTTTATTTTTAATAATTTTTTAAATATTTTCTCCTTATAAAAACAAAAAATATTTTTTCCTTTAAAAATTTATATGGTTTTAACAATAGGCATAGAGTTTTAAGACAGTCCATAATTGGGTGTTGTGGTAACTTTAGAGAGTAACAAAATTGTGTGACATCCATATATGTTTTGGGAGATAATTTTGAAAATTTTAATTAAAATGATTTTTTATCAACGGCTGTAAGAGTTCTTATGATTTTATACTTTATATTTACTTTTAAGGAGGATTTTATTAATGGGTAAAATTGTTACTATGGGCGAAATTATGCTGAGGCTATCTACACCAGGCAATGAGAGATTTATTCAGGCTACGGAATTTGATATTAATTATGGCGGGGGCGAGGCAAACGTAGCTGTTTCCTTGGCTAATTACGGTCACGACGCTGAGTTTGTTACAGCTGTTCCTGATAATCCTATTGGAGCGTGCGCTGTGGCTTCTTTAAGAAAATATGGTGTTGAGACTAAGCATATCGCTAAATGCGGAGACAGACTTGGTATTTATTATCTTGAGACAGGAGCTTCAATGAGAGCTTCTAACGTTGTTTATGACAGGGCTAATTCGTCTATCGCCACAGCGACGGCTGATAAATTTGATTTTGACGCTATTTTTGAGGGTGCTGACTGGTTCCATTTTACAGGTATTACACCGGCTGTATCGGATTTAGCCGCTCAAGTTACGGAGGCTGCCTGCAAAGCCGCCAAAGCTAAAGGTGTTACTGTTTCTTGTGACCTTAACTTCAGAAAAAAGCTTTGGTCTTCAGAAAAAGCTCAGAAAGTTATGACAAATCTTATGCAATATGTTGACGTTTGTATCGGAAATGAAGAGGACGCTGAGAAAGTTCTTGGATTTAAGCCGGGCAATACAGACGTTACAAGCGGTGAACTTGAAATGGCGGGATATGTTGACATATTTAATCAGATGTGCGATAAATTTAACTTTAAATATGTTATTTCATCATTAAGAGAGTCTTTCTCAGCTTCTCACAATGGCTGGTCCGCTTGTATCATGGATGGAAAATCAAGAGAATTTTACCGTTCAACAAGATATGAGATTAATCCTATCGTTGACAGAGTAGGCGGGGGTGACTCTTTCGCCGGAGGTCTTATTTGTGGTCTTATGGACGGCAAAGACATGAAAGCCGCTCTTGAGTTCGCTGTTTCAGCTTCTGCCCTTAAGCACACTATACCAGGGGATTTCAACCTTGTTACAAGAGCGGAAGTAGAGTCATGCGATGGTTCAGGAAGAGTTCAAAGATAATAATTCATTTTCCTACAACTTATTTGGGGCAAGCCCTATCCTACACGTTTTTATATGGTTTTGTAGGGCCGGGTTTGCTCCTATATTTTTATAAATCTTTTAACGGAGGTAATTTTTTTATGAATATGGAAGTAAGATACTCAAATCATTTTGAAGACGTCAAAAAATATGATACCGAACAGCTTAGAAAACATTTTCTTGTTGAAAAAATTTTTGTTCCAGGAGAGATTAATCTTGTGTATAGTCACAATGACAGAATTATTTTCGGCGGTATTGTGCCAACAACGGAATCTTTAAAACTTGAGGGAAGCAAAGAGCTCGCAAGTGATTATTTCCTTCAAAGACGTGAGCTTGGCGTTATTAATATCGGCGGAGACGGCGTTATAACCATTGATGGGGAAGTTTATGAAATAAACGGACGAGACGGCATTTATGTGGGCATGGGCGCTAAAGACATTTCTTTCTCAGCGAAAGACCCCAAAAACCCTCCTAAATTTTATATGAACAGCGCTACCGCTCATAAAACTTATCCTACTATTAAAATTGGATTTGACGACGCTAATCACAGGCCTATGGGTTCTCTTGAGGACTGTAACAAAAGAACTATCAATCAATATGTTCATCCGGAGGTTCTTAAAAGGCTTAACCCGGAAGGGGCAAGCTGCCAGCTCGCTATGGGTATGACTGTGCTTGAGCCGGGTTCTAACTGGAATACTATGCCTTGTCATACTCATGAGAGAAGAATGGAAGTTTATTTATACTTTGGTTTTGACGTTGATAATGTTGTATTCCATATGATGGGAAAACCTGACGAAACAAGACATATTGTTATGAAAAACGAGCAGGCTGTTATTTCTCCAAGCTGGTCGATTCATTCGGGCGTAGGAACAAAGGCGTATACATTTATTTGGGGGATGGTTGGAGAAAATCAGGAATTTGATGATATGGACCATTGTAAAACAGGTGATTTAAAATAATGTTATGAATTTTAATAATAGGAACCATTGTTTGACTTATGTATAGAATTTAATAGAAACTTGATAGGGAAAATTTTTGATGAAATCAAAAGTTCCTTGACGTAAAAAAATTAAGTTAATAAATTTTTATCAATTTTTTAGATAGAATTGTTATAGTGTAAAAGAGTTTTTATTGATTTTACTGTATAGTTTTTATCAAAGCGGGGTAAGTTAATTTTTACTTACAAATTAAACGAATATTAATGTTATAAATTTTATTTTTTTAATAGTTTTAAGGTTTTTAGGGTGTATGGGAAAAAGTGTGTTTATTTTCGGATACACCCTAATTTATTGTATTTTTTGGGAGGATTTTATTATGCGGAAAATTATCAAAATTTTTAAAGTTATGATTTTATCATTTATATTTGTTTTGTCGGGCTGTGGAAGAAATTTTTCTATTGATAGAAATAATAATGATTTTAGAAGTGTCAGTTTTTCCGATGAACTTTTAAATTTTTATTTTGAGACTATTTTAGTATATTGTCCTCTTAATTTGGAAGGACCTATAATGGAAATAAAAGATATTTTTGAGAAAGAAACTGGATGTGAGGTTCAGGTCAACTCGGCTCCGGTTAAAAGTTTAAAAGAGCAGTTAAAAATAAGCAAAAATGGCGAGGTATTTATTTCAGAATCAAGTGATAGTACTGAAGATATTTCGTTATATGTTTATAAAACAAAAGAATTGGCAGGGCACAAACCTGTTTTAGCGGTTAAAAAAAATAATTTCGCGGGTGTTACTTCTTTAGATAATCTCATGGAGAATAATGTATTCATTTCTTTTTCTGATTTTGATTCGGGAATAGGAGGCGTTTCTGAAAAGTTTTTAAAATTGTGTTCTGAGAAATATGACTTTTATTACGCTGATAATATAAAAGAGGAAGCTATTTACAAAGCTTTAGACGAATATGATAATTGTGCCGTTGTCGTTTGGAAAGAAACTTGTGATATGGAAAAATTTGATGTCATTGAGATTAAGGAGCTGGATGAGTTATACCAGCCTATTAACGCTATAATGTTAAAATGTTCGGAAGCCGACGAGGCGACAAGGGAATTTATTTCTTTTTTAAACTCTAATGAGGCGAGAGATATTTTTTCAAAATATGGGTATATAGCCGACTAATTTAAAGTATAGCGAAACAATAAAAAATAAATAGACAAACTTTAATAAAGCTTTATATATTCAAAGAATTATTTTATTATTTTTAAAATTTATAAGGTCTCTATAGACAATTACAAGAGGATTTATTTAATAGTATTTAGGATCTTTTTTACAAAAAGACATCTTTTATAATTTGGCCTGGTTTTCCATTATATTTTTTAAGTATTTATATGGAAATCAGGATTTGTTTGGAGAGAAGAGCTGATAAAAATTTATTAACTTAAAGTAATTAATGTATAAATATAAAAAAATGTTTTATTCAAAATTTCAGTGAAAGGTGTTTTGTTTTTTTTAATGCCGAAATCGTAAAGAAATATTGGATAAAAAAACACGGCGTAATTTAAAAATAAAAATAATTTTTCATAATTTTTTTGATATTTTTGCTGTATAAGCGGCGTTACTATTAGATACGTCGTAATAAGAGTTGTTTTTTTAATCTAATTTTAATAATTGATTAAAAGATTTACTAAGAATATAGCCTAAAAATGGCTTAAATCAGCCATTTTAGGCTTAAAACTTTACTGAGGATTGTATGTAATTTTATCAAATAATATACTTACAATATACAAATTTTATTATTAAAAAAGGTCTATTAAGGTATAAGATTAATGGCCTTTTTTAATTCCTCTAAGTTTTTATGTATGTAGACTGAGCTTGTTAAATCTTGGGTTGAGTGTCCTAGAATTTTTTTTATTGTTATAGGGTTCGCTCCGTATCTGTCTAATAATGTCGCCGTTGTGTGACGGCATTCGTGAGGGGTATGTTTAATATTAAGTTTATTGAGAGCGTTGATAAAATTAATTTTTACATATTGATATTTAAAAGGTTTTCCGCTGTCGCTGTATAAGTAAGTATTTTCAGGGTTGTATAATTCCTCAATAAACGGCTGTATTTTTTTATGAATTGGCACAATACGGTTTATTCCGGCTTTTGTTTTTAAACCGCCTCTGACAGAGCCTTTTTCAAGGTCTACATTTTCAGTTTTTATTTGTAAAAGTTCGCTTATCCTAAAGCCTGTATATATTAGAATAAGAGCGAACCGAATATAAAAGTTGTCTGTGTTTTCCCACAATACGGCGATTTCATTTTCTGAAAACTCATTTTTTATTTTTTTAGTATTTGTGTTTGAAACGCTGACAAATTGTGAGTAGTCCTTGTTTATAAAGTCGTTTTCAAGGGCGAATTTACACACTTGATTAAAAAGTATTTTGATATTGTTTAAAGTGCTTTGAGAGCGTTTTTTACATCCGTCGATAACTTTTTGCATATGAGACGCTTTTAGTTCTTTTATTTTTATGTTATGAACAGAGGGGCAGTTAGCGAACGCTGTTCTGTAGCAAGCCAATTTGCTTTTTGATACGTCTTTTAATTCTCTTTTAGCCCACATATTATAAATTTCCTCAAATGTTAAGTTTCTGCTGTCTATATCGTAAGGGTTGCTGTTGTATTCAGCGAGAGCTTGTAAAGCTTCCGCTTTCTTTGAGTAGTAGCCTATATATTTGTATATAGCTTTTCCCTCGTCGGTCCAGCCTGCCGTTATACGAGCGGCGAATGGACGGCGGCGTCTTTTTCCTAAGTTTACTACGCCGCCGTATCCGTTTGGTAATCTCATTTTAAATTCCTCCTTTATTTTAAAAATAAAGAAGAAAACAACGCAAATGGTATTATTAACGGCATTTGTGAGGAATGCCGTTAATTGGTGAGAGTTTTTTATTACTGAGAATTGTGTGTTTCAGTAAAAAACGGTATATAAGATTGTTAAATTTTAGGGTAAAAAGTTATAAAATATTATTCTAAAGGGATTGAAATAACATATAATTTGCTATATAATTCTTATATAAATTATTTACAAATAATAATTGTTGTAATAATCTCCAATGTATGCCAATACGGCAATATTGGCATACATAAATTTTTATTGCTGACAGCAAACAGAGCAGGGCTCATATCCTTTTTTGAGAGCTTCCTCAATTTCCAGCTCAATCGTGTTGGTTTTAGAAACAACATAATGACAATCCGGCAGATGATATTTTTTGCCGGATTTAGTTATTTTTACTTTATTTTTTTTCTGAGATATGGCGGGCTCATCGGCTTTGGCTGCCTCTGGTTCTGTCGCGGGTATTTCTGTGACTGATTCTGTTATTGTTTCAATAAGGGTTTCTTTAATATAATTTTGGGTTGTGGATTTAATAACTGTTTCTTTAGAAAGTTCAGTATATTCTTGTTTGTAAATAAGAAAAATACATATAACCAATATCATAGAAATGCCTGTTAAAGCTAACCGGTATTTGAAAATTGAGTTTTCTTTTTTTAGTCTGTCCTTGTATTCAAGCAGTTCTCTATATTGAATTTCAGACAGCTCTTTGTTAAGTATTCCAGCGTTAAAGATTTTTTCAGCGGTATCATAATTTTGAGCTGAAAGCATAGCTAAAGGCGCTTGAAATTCTAAAGAGAATATGTCCGCTTCTTTTTCTAAAATATTCTCATAATATTTATTTTTGTCTTTGCCAAGAATTCCATTGTAAGAAGTATGACCTAACACTATATGCCCAATTTCGTGACATATAATATTTATTTTTTCTAAGTAGTCTAATTCATCTCTTATAAAAATAATAATCTTATCATCTATAGTGTATGTAAACCCATTGTGTGTATTGGAATATTCGAGTAAGCCCAAACTGCTGATAATGATTTTTGATGTGGAATAATAGCGTAATTCCCAGCCGTTAGTCTTTACTATTTCGTTAATTTTATTTTTTGAGATTGGCAGAGAGATAATCCCACATTTTTTGAAAAAGTCATTAGCTATAATACGAGTTCGTTTCATATAAGCCCTCCTAATTTAAAATAATTTGTAAAAATATTAGTAAATCGGAGTAAGTCAGGAGGTGAGCGGATTTGTACGTGATAAAAGTTATTTTCGTATTATGTCAAGCATATCTCTAATTTTTAAAAATTCTTCCTCTGTCATATAGATTTCATCATATCCCTCGTTATTATTTTTTACAAGCGCGTAATACTCGTCTTGTTTCTCTTTGTTGTCTAATTCTATTGTCTTTACTCCGCCGCCGTATCCAGCTATTTTGGCGTAGTGTTTTTTATCCTCTTTTTTAAGGATTTCATTTAAGAAATCTTTTTTTTGTTTTTGTATATTTTTCTCTTCATCAAGGGTTTTTTCGAATAATTGTTTTTGATGTTTTTGTTTATTATCCTCTTCATTAAGGATTTCATCTAAGAATTTGCTGTCTGGTCTATCGTAGTTAAAAAAATAATCTACGGGTACTTCAAGAATTTTTGATATTTTCAATAAAACATTAATATCGGCCTTTTTATTATCTCTTTTTATTATTGCGTAGATAGTTTGAGCGGAAACATCAGCGTTTCTTGCTAATTCATTTACATTTGTATTTCTTAAATCGATTAATTCTTTTAAATTTTTACCTATTCCCAATTTAATCACCTCGTATTTTAATTTTATCATCATTTAATATAAATGTAAATAAAAAAATTATGCAAATATATAAAAGGTATTGACATTATATGCATAAGCATATATTATATAAATATAACATTAAACAAATGCATAGATAGGAGTTGAATATAATGGAATATGGAAATTTAAAATTAGCGTTATATGAAAGTAATATAACTATTGAGACAGTTGCGGAATTTTTAGGAATACATAGAAATTCTGTAACAAACAAATTAAACGGAACAAGCTCTTTTACTATCGCGGAAGCACAAAAGCTGAAAAAAGGTTTGCTGACAAAATATGATTCTGAATATCTGTTTAAACTTACAGAAAAGAAAAAGAGCGAAAAAGAGATTTTAGAAAAATAAAATAATTTAATGAGGTATTGATCTTAATAAGAGGAAAACAACGCAAGTAGGTGATGAATATGAGAGTAAATTATAAAGGTGACCGTATTTCAGTCAGTGAGGCGGCTGAAATGCTTAGTATGGACGAGCAGAAAGTAAGAGTGTTAATGCAGAGGGGAAAGCTGCCGATAGGAATAGCTGACAGGTCAGAGGAAGATAAGAGTTATACTTATTATATTTATAGGGGCAGGGTTACGGCTTTTTTAAAAGGATTGGATTTAATGGGAACAAAAGAACAGACAACGTAAGTCATCTGTTCTCATTAAAATTTGAAATTATCAAATATTAAGCTGAGATTTTAAAGCGTCCTGCAATACTTGTGAAAAGTTAATATTATGTTCAAGTGCAACAGCATTAAGCCAAGCTGGTAGTGTTACTGTTCGATTAACAGAACGATTAATTTGCGCTAATCTTACGGAAGGCATATAAACATCAACTAATACAACACGTTCATTAGGTTGTATTTTTACTTCTGTTAAAGGTGTTGGCGCAGGAATTTCTTCACCGTCTTCTTCCAATCCATTGAGTACACAACCAAGAAGTTCTCTTGCGGATAAAAGAGCATCATCATCATTTATACCGCTGGTTGCACATTTTAAGTCGGGAAAATCAACAGCAATTTCCTGTCCTGATTCATAGGTGAAAACAGCGGGATAGAAATAACGTTCTACTTTTTTCATAAAAATAACCTCCTTAATTTTAAAATTGTCAAGAGGGAGCAGGGCTATTTAAATTTAAGCCCTGATTGTTCTTCAATGCGTTTAAGCGTTTTAATAGGGATATCCTTATCAGGATGTTTAACAGTTGTTCTCCCTTTTTTTGTTGGATGTTTATATTGATGATGACTTCCCTCAACATTTACTTCATACCAACCATCAGCTTTAAGCATTTTGATAATTTCCCTGGATGAATAGCTTTTCATTAGTATAACCTCCTGACAACATTATAATAACACATATAAAAGTATTTGTCAATGTATATAGCACATATTTTTATATGTGTTGAAGTAAAAATAAAAATTTAAGTTTGCTTATGCGAATTGGGGTTATCGGTTCTGCCGAGCAGGTAGTCGACGGAGCAGTCGAGGTAGTCAGCTATTTTTCCAAGTTTATCACCTGAAAGCATAGATTTTCGTCTATCCATATCAAGTAATAAACTGTTGTTATATCCGAGTTCTTTTAGCATTTGACTTGTAGTTTTACCATTTTTTTTTAATAGTATTAAAATTAATTCTCGTGTTTTTTGTGAATTATACATAAATATGACCTCCTAAATTTATATATAATCAACAATATTCGGAAAAATCCGAAATAATTGTTGACATTCGGATTTTTCCGAATTATAATATAACTATAGTAATCAAAGATAAGAAAATCATATCACAGATTGCTAAATAAAACAAGGAGGAATGAGCTAATAAGAAGATTATCAAGAAAGAAAAAAAGGCAACAAAAAAACGGCAACAAAGACAAAATACTTAAAGAAATAATCTTTGTTACCGCAGTCTTGAAGTTAATCAAAGCCATATATGACTTGATTAATTGATAGGTTGAGAGGGGAGGCAACAACTCCCCTCCTTAAAATGATAATCTTCTCAGGCTTGTTTGTCAATATATAAATCACAAAAAGGAGTTGGCAAAAATGCTTGATACTATTTTAAACGTGGCGGACGCTGTTTTGACCCTTGTGTTGGTAATTTTGATAATAAGGAGGTGGAAATAATGAGTATAGGCGAAAACATAAAGGAAATGCGCCAGAGAAACAGCTGGACGCAGGAGGAACTTGCGGAAAAGATTGGAATAAAGCAGTCAATGGTTGCCCAAATAGAGAGAGGAACGAAGACTCTTACTGTGCCACTTGGAAAAGAGATAGCAAAAGTTTTCGGCTGTACTCTGGACGACTTGT